>JAGNNV010000001.1:0-11622 GCA_017990495.1 Vicinamibacteria bacterium | reverse complement strand
GCGCCGTTATCGGTTGCGGCGCTTCTTGGCGGCGGTGTAGCCGGGGCGGACGCGGACGATCACTTCGGGCTGGTTCACCACGCGGACTTCGATCTTGCGGTACGTGTTATCGGCAGGGCGCGTGGGCGAATAAGCCACCAGATAGTTGTTCTTGAGGTCCTTCGAGATGGCCTCGAACACCTTGATCAGCTCCGCCACCTTCGAGGGAAAGAAGTACAGCCCGCCCGTGTCCTCGGCGAGGTTCTTGAGAAATCCCTTGGGCGTATCGAAACCCTGAATGCCCACGGCGTAGATCGAAACCTCCAGCGACTTCGCCATGGCCGTGACCTGGCTTTTCGACGCGCTGCTCGCGCCGTTGTCGTCGCCATCGGACAGAAGGACCAGCGCCTTGCGCCCGGGCCGGTCACGGAGACGATCGAGGCCATAGAGCACGGCGTCGTACAGCGCCGTCCCTCCCCACACCTGCAAGCCGTTGATGAAAGAGTCGAGCCGGTCGATGTCGTCGGTGAACTCCGAACTCGACTTGACCGACTCGTTGAACTGGACGATCAGCGCCTGGTCGGTGGTCTCGAGTTTGCCGGTGAAGTAGGTGGCGGCCTCCTTCAGGAAGGAGATGCTGTCGCGCATGCTGCCCGAAGTGTCGAGGGTGAGGGCGAGGGAGAGCGGGATCTTGTCGTCCCCGGTGCTGGCCGCCAGGTACGTGATCTCCTGGCGCACACCGTCCTCGAAGATCTGGATGTCTTCCTTGCGCAAGCCGGAGACGAACCGCCCGCCCTTGTCGAAGACCATCACCGGCACGGAGACGATTTCCACCTCCGCGCCGATGATGATGGGCGGGCGCTGCTGTTGATCCTGGACCTTGACGGCCGGGGCGGAGGAGACCAGGGCGGAAGCGAGGACGAGACTCAGAGAAGAAACCGCGTGAATCATGCGGTCAGGGCCGGGGCGGAGCTTTGTGTGTTTTTAGGCAAGCGCTTCCTCAGAAATCTCCCGGTCACCACCGCAAAGAGAATGAAACCCGCGGCCACCACCAGCGGAGCCAGGATGGCGAGCGCCACCAGACCGAACGCGATGACGTCCTCGAGGGTTGAAAGAATCGGCGCGGCCAGGCCGCCGGTGATGGGGGACAACACGCCGCGCAGGGTGGCTTTGACCGCGTGCGGACCGAAGGAGGCGGGCGCCCCCACCATCACCCCAAGGGCCAGAGCCACCAGCGGGTCATCCACCGTCCACAACACCGAGGCCGCGAGAACGATGCCGGCCACCGGCTTGAGCACCGTGGAGAGGGCGTCGAGCGCGTGATCCACCACGGGGATCTTGTCGGCGATCACCTCGATGGCGGTGGCCAGCACGAAGACCGTGAGGGCGGTGTTCGAGCCGAGGAAACGGAAAGAGTCGCCCAATGGCAAAACGCCGAGGCGGACCGAAAGCCCCACGGCCAGCAGGGGCAGCCAGGCGCGAAGCCCGGCGCAGGCGGCCAGGGCGATGCCGAGCGCGACCGATTGCAGCAGGTCAACCGACATCGGGGGCAGCTCCATCTGGCTGAGACGAGCAGCCCAGTCGGTGTTCCTCAATGTGTCAAGGAACGAGACCAGCCCGGACTGAAGGGAGGCGAAGAAGTCGGACATGACCCACGAACCCTAGGGACGAGGGTCTTTCCGTGTCAAGTGCCCTACTTCTTGGGGGGATTCCGCGCCTCTTCTTTGTTGTAGCTGTGCAGAAGCGGGATGTCGCGCATGGTGAGGACGCCGGGGCGGGCCGACATCACCTTGGGGATGGCGTTCACCGAGATCGCGGCGGTGGCGATGTCGCCGGCGATGCCGCCCTTGACCGTCATGTCCATCGACGGCGAACCGTCGATGACGATGTGATCCTTGGGCGAATCGGCGCCCACGTACATATGCAGGTCAAGACTCACCACCAGGCCCGTCTTGGTGTAACCACGGGCGCTCTGCTTGATGCCGGCGGCGGTGCCCGCGGCGATGCGGAGGTAGTCGGTGTTGAGGTCGCGCGGTGCGATCGCGGGCTCGAGTGTCTCCTCGACGCGCTCGAGCTTGAAGCCGAGAGAGTCGGCGATCATCTGCACCGACTCGGGCAGACCCACATGACGCACCGTGCCCTCGGCCTTGGCCCGGCTGAACTGGGCGAGGGTGAGGCCGGCCCCGACCTTGCGCTGCAGGGGCAGACGACGCGTGCCCGCGTCGACGATGCGGGTCACGGAAACCCGGCTCACCGACTCGCAGGGCGCGGTCATGGTGAGGGCGAGGGCGTCCATGGCGAACCCGGGGTTCACGCCGGTGCCGAGGACGGAGACCTTCTTCTTACGGGCGATCACGTCGAGGTCGCGGAAGACTTTTGTGTTCTCGGGCACGGGATAGGCGAATTCCTCGCAGGTCGTGACCACATTGATGCCGCGGTTGATCAAAGCCTCGATAGTGGCCTTCACCACCTTGGCCGACGAAGTGGTGGAGACCACGGCCACGTCGGCCTTGATGGTCTTGATGAACTTCACGGGGTCGCCCGCCACCTTGATCTTGAGCTTTTTGCCCAGGCCCAGGACATCGCCCAGATCCTTGTTGGCTTTCTCCGCCGCGGGATCACAAGCGCCCACGACTTTCAGGCCTTCCTTGGCGAGGACCATCTTCGCGATGCCGATGCCGATGGGGCCGAGGCCGACGTGAATGATCTTCAGATCACGGGACATGACAGGTTTATCTCCAGAAATTGATCGGACTGGCCGGGCGTCGCGCGGTCAAAGGCGAACGCCCAGGAAAAGAGGAGTGCTCAGCGTTCCACGGCGATGGAGGCGAACTCGCCTTCGGGCAGGGCGGACACCACCACGGTGGTGTTGACGGGAAGGTAGGCGGTGTGCTGTTTTCCATTCAAGGTGAGCCGCACCTCGTAGTAGCCCTCCTCGGCGACGCGCACCAGCTTCCCCTTGGCGCTCTTGGCCTTGATGATCTCGGCCATGGCATCGTTCGCGATGAAGATTGCGGCTTCGTTTTCGATCATTGGGAGGCTCCTCCGGGGAGAGATTGAAGTGCGCGGCGCAGGATGTCGAGGCCCGCGTCGGCCTCGGAAGCGGAAAGGGTGAGCGGGGGCCGGAAACGCAGCGACCGGGCGCCGCACGGCAAGGCGATCATTCCGAACTCGAGGCACTTCGCAAGCAGGTCCTTGCGCTTTGAAGGGTCGATATCAAACGCGACCATCAGCCCGCGGCCCCGGCAGTTGGAGACGAGGCCGGGGAACTCGGCCTCGAGGCCGTGCAGGCCACGCAGGAGATGCTCGCCCACCTTCGCCGCGTTTTCAACCAGCTTCTCTTCCTCGATGATTTCGAGGAACCGCTGGAAACGGACCATATCGGTGAGGTTGCCGCCCCAGGTGGAGTTGATCCGCGACTTGGTGACGAAGGTGTTGTCCGGCTCGCGGTCGACCTTGGCGCCCACGAGGCAGCCGCAGGTCTGGGTCTTTTTGCCGAACGCGAGCGCATCGGGCTGCACGCCGTAGTGTTCGTGAGCCCAGAACTTGCCGGTGAGAGCGACGCCCGTCTGCACCTCGTCGACGATGAAGAAGCAGTTCATCGAATCGGCGATGGCTTTCAGGGCCTGGATGAACTCCGGCCGGAAATGGTTGTCGCCGCCTTCGCCCTGGATCGGCTCGATCAGGATGCCGGCGATGTCGTCGCCGAAGTCTTCAAACGCCTTGCGCAACTGCTCGAGCGAGCGCTGCTCGAGGGCGGCCACATCGCGCAAGGCTTCGGGCGTCTGCGGGAAACGCAGCTTCGGGTTGTCGAGCCGCGGCCAGGGGAACTTCGGGAAGAGGTCGGTCTTGGCCGGATCGGTGTTGGTCAGCGAGAGGCAGTAGCCGGAGCGCCCGTGGAACGCCTCTTTGAAGTGGACGATCTGGTGGCCGCGTTCGCGCGACCGATCACCGCCCGCGCGCCAGTTCTGGCGGACCTTGTAGTCGATCGCCACCTTGAGCGTGTTCTCGACGGCCAGGGTGCCGCCTTCAATGAAGAAGGCGTGGGGCAGATACGAGGGCATGGCCACCCGCGCGAACGTCTCGAGAAAACTCGCGTACTCGACGCAGTAAACGTCGGAAAGCGAAGGCTTCACCTGGGCGGCCTTGAGCAGGCGCTCCTGGAAGTCCGCGTCTTTCGTCTTCGGGTGGTTGTACCCGATGGGCGACGACGCGATGAAGGTCATGAAATCGAGAAGTTTCCGGCCGCTGCGGGAGTCGTGCAGCCAGGCCCCCTGGCTTTTCTCGAGGTCGAACACCACATCGAAGGCGTCGACGAGCAAATGACGCCCCACGACCTGATGAACGTCTTTCGGGGCGATCTCGAGAAGGGTCGGTTGGGTCATGGCGCGACGCGGACGAGAAAAGGTATCTCGCGGCGAAACGCCGCGGACGGCCTTGGCCATGCGGAACCAAGGCGCGGGAGTTTACCACGGCGAGGCCGTGGCCCGCCCACCTTGGTCCGTAAGTCAATATTCGTTATTGACTTAGGGGACGGGCCTCAACGGTTGGGACGCCGCTCGCGGTCTTGGCTGCGGGCCAGAAGGTGACGCAGACGCAGGTCGACCTCGGCCTCGAACACACGGTATTTCGCCTGCTGCAAAGGGGTGAGTTCGGCGTCGAGAGCCTCGAGGTTGGTCAAGGTGCCGGCACGTTCGTCAGAACTTGCCGCCTTCAGGTCCTTGAGCAGGTCCGTCACCGAGGTTTCGGTGGCCGTCCCCGAGCTGAGGGTCTTCCGCAACTGGCGAAGGGCCTGCATGCGCCGCCTCGCGAAGTCGCGCCGATCGGATTGCACCTTCTTCACCAGGGGCAGGACGCGGGCGAACTGCTCGTTGGTGAGGCCCAGGCTTTCCTGGATGTTGCTGATGAAGTAGGCGTCGACCAGTCGGAAGGTCTCGTCGCGCAACTCCGGAACATGCCCGGCGGGCTGGTCCGAACGGGGTTGCCCCGAGGCCTTGCCCCTCTTCTGAGTCTGCTGAGGGGGCTGAGGTTCGTCATCGGCCCAGGTGGGCCGGGCCAACCCGACGGCCAGGATCAAGGCAGCGGCCAGGATGACGGCGATCCGGCGATTCGGTTCGGGGCGGGGGTTCATAGCGGACTGGCTCCGGTGATCGGCAAGGGCAAGGGGGCGCGGGCCGTGTTCATGGCGACCGCGCTCAGCAGACGCTCTTCCTCGTGGCTGCTCAGGCCGGCAAGACACGAGGCTCGGCAGCGCGCGATGGTGAGTTCGTCCTCGGTGGGCGTCCACTCGGCGAGTACGGCGAGACCTTCGTCCTCGGCCACATCCGGAAGCGGCGTCCAGGCCGGCAACCGCGCCTCGCCGCGGACCACCGACGCCGCGGGCGTGAGGCCGGACTCCTCGACGTTGAGGTATCTCGACAGCGGAGCCCATACCGAAAACGCGAGGCTCGCCACCAGGGCGGCCGCGAAGGCCGGACGCAGAACCGGGAAGCGGTCGAAGATCGAGCGAGCGTGTGGCTTTTCCTCGGCCAGGGCTTCACGGATGCGCCGACGCAGCAGGAGATCATCCCAATCAGAATTGGGGAGAGACGCGGCGTCCACCGCCTTCAGTTCAACGAGGAACCGGGACAACGACGCGGCCTCGGCCTCGCAGGTGGCGCATCCTTCGATGCCCAAAACCGCGCGCCCTTCGCTGATCTGCTCAAAGATCTCTTCGCTTTCAAGATGACGATGACTCATGGGAGACCTCCTTCCTATTGGCCGTCCGGACCCGATTGCCCATCCGCGCGGGGGCGCCCGCCCAAAGTGGCGGCGAGCTGCTTGCGCAGGTTGCGGACGGCAAAGAACAGATTCGCCTTAACTGTACCTACATTGGAACCGAGAATCTCCGCCACTTCGGCGTGGGTGCGCTCTTCCAGGACCTTCATGATGACGGTGAGCTTCTGCTTCTCGGGCAGGGTCTCGAGCGCCGCGCGCACGGCCTGCGCGCTCATGGCGGCATCGACCACTTCGTCGACGCCCGGCCCCTCAGCCACGATGTCCTGATCCTCGTCCCACTCCTCGGTGCGATTCTTCCGCGCGGCCTTGAAGGTGAGACACGCGTTCACGGCGATGCGGTAGAGCCAAGTCGAGAAGGCGCTGGTGCCCCTAAATTTGGGCAGCGACCGATAGGCCTTCACGAACACTTCCTGAGTGAGATCGGCCGCGTCCTCGGCGTTCCCGGTGAACCGGTAGCAGACCCGCTGAATCGACTTCTGGTGCCGGATCACCAGCACATCGAAAGCCGACGTGTCGCCCGCGAGGCAGGCCTCGATGGCCGCCGACTCCTCGATACGAGCGGCATCGCGCGCCTCCGCGTTCGACGGGACGAACGGGCGGCTCATCGAAAAGCCCCGGCGCGCGATGTCGGTCTGGGCAAGCATCGAGGATTCTCTCAGCAGTCGAGCGAATGGCGAGGGGAATACCCGCTCAGCGGATGTCCTCGTCGAGGTCGAGGTCGAGATCGAGATCGGTTTCGTCGCCGCCCGGCCCCGCGCCCATGGGATGGTTCATCCGGCCGCGACCGCGATCCTGACGGTTACCCCGACCCTGACCCTTCATTCTCAGGCTGCGGTTCATGCGCTGGTGGCCTCGGTTCGCGCGCATGGACTGCATCTTCTTCTGCTGCTCAGGGGTGAGGATGCGCTTCATGGCGAGAGCAGAATCCACGCGAAGCTTCAGCATCGCGGCCTGGGCGGCCGACACCTCGGCCAGTTTCGCCGCCACCGCCTTCTCGTCGACCTTCTCGGCCCGAAGGAGGGAATGAAGGTCGAGACGGGCGATCTTGAGATCGGTGGACTTGCGCAGACGGTCCTTGCGGGACGTCTCACGCAGCTTCTGAAGGTCGGCCTTCTGGACATCGGTCAGACCCAGGTCGGCGTGCATGGCCATGCGGCGCTGCTGCATGGGCGCTCCCATACCGGGCCCGCGGCGCATCTGAACGTCTCCCTGGCCCTGATTCGGGCGATTGGGAGGCGCGTCCTGAGGCTGGGCGGCGACCAGAGCCGGGCTCAAAAAGAGGCTGGCGGCGAGGGTGGGGATGAAAAGTGAGGTTTTCATAGTTTTCGGGGCTCCTGGGGGCGAATATCGCCCGTCGAAGAGTAAGACTGCGCCCGGCGGCGGGGGGTTTAGTCGGGCACGTGATTTGCTTCAATCCAGGTGTGGTCGTCCATAATCAGGCCGACTCACGAACAGGAGGGTCAGAATGAATCACCGATTGCGGACACTTTGGCTCGGCCTCGGCGTTTTTGTCCTCTCCGGCGTCACCGTGGGCGCCGATGTCCTTCATCTGAAGACGGGAGGCCGCCTCGAGGGCGTCCTTGTCGCCGAGACGCCCGCTCTGCTCACCATTGATGTGGGCATGGGCCGCCTGAGCATCCCCCGCACCAGCGTTTCCAGGATCGAGCGAAAGGAAAGCGCGCTTTCCCAGTATCGGACCCGGCTGGCCGAGACGGCCACGGGCGATGTGGCGGCGCTCGCCGACCTCGCCCGATTCGCGGCTGAAAATGGCCTGCGTTCTGAGTCGCGCCTCATGTGGGCCCGTGTGGTCGCCCTCGATCCGCGGCATGTTGAGGCCCATCGCGCCCTCGGCCATGTGCTCGTCAACGGCCGCTTCGTGGACGAGGACGAGGCCAATCGCGCGAACGGCCTGGTGCAATTCGAGGGACGGTGGGTGACGCCCGTCGAACAGGCCTCCCTGCTCCGCGAACGCGAGCAGCGAACCGCGAGCGAAATGGAACTGCGGGAAGCCCGCCGTTCCGCACGCGAGGCCGAAGACCGCGCCCGCCGCGCTGAACGCGAGGCGGAACGCGCCCGGGCCGAGGCCCGCGCGTCACAGTCGGCTCTGCCCATCTGGGGTTACGGCACCACCCCGATTTTCGGCGGTCGCCATTGGGGCGGCGGCTACGGGGCGGGCTGCTCAACCGTCGAGTCGTGCAACGTGGCTCCGATGTGGCCGCAACCGCCAGCCGTCCCTGCGGCCACGCCCCTGCCGCGCACTCCCCCGCTCAAACCCAGCTCGATCCGCTGACTGCAGGTCTACGACAACACTTCGTCGCGGCCCTGGAGCGCCTTGTACTCTTCGGCGCGGACCTGATCGAGGCCCTCTTCGCGGGCGGTGCGGATGACCTCAGCCATGCGATGCGCGGGGTGCAGTCGGGGCACGAACACGAAGTGGGCGCCCGCGTCGTAAAGCGCCCGCGCGCCGGAGATCGTCTCTGAGGCCACAATCAGCTTCGCGTGCGGGCAGGTGCGCTGCAGTTGCTTCAGGAGTCGCAGGTTCGATGTCCCCTTGAGGATCGAATCGGGCAGTGTGCACACCACCACCTCGGCGTCATGGATGGCCGCGTGGTGCAAGGTCTCCTGGCTGGCCACGTCGCCATACAGGCAGGCGATGCCGCGGCGTTTCAGTTCGTCAAGCACTTCGGGGTTGAAGTCGATGACCTGCAGCTCGTGCAGGATGGCGTCCTGCTTGTCCTTGCGCTCTTCCATCTCGAACTCGTGCAGGATGGAACTCGCGTCGCGGTAGAACCCGAGGAACACCACCGCGGCCTCGCTCTTCGGACCCTCGTTTTCGGCGGGGCCCCCTTTGTCGGCAACCCCCATGGCCTTCAGGCGTCGAGTGAAGGCGCGCTCGATCTGGTGGTTGCCCGCGATGGCGTAGGTCGAGCCCACCGAGGTGAGTGCGAAGGTGAGAGTGAGCATGGCCACCGTCTCCGCGGAGATGTGGCCCAGGGCGAAGCCGAGCGAGGCGATGACCAAAGAGAACTCACTCATCTGCGAAAGATTGATGGTGGGCAGCAGACTGGTGCGCAGTCCCTGGCCCGCGCTGTAGAGAATCGGGAACACCGACAGGAAACGAGTGGCCACCAGGAAGAGCGATGTCGCCACGGCCAGGGCGATGAGTTGAGGCGTGGGCACCGGGATCTGCATGCCCAGAGCCACGAAGAACAAGGTGACGAAGAAGTCGCGGATGTTGATGACTTTGGCGATCACGTCGAGGTTGTAGGGCAGAGTCGAAAGACCCACGCCGGCGATGAGCGCGCCCATCTCCCGAGACAGGCCCAAAGCGCTCGCCATGCCGCTGATAAGGAAACACCAGGCGAGGGCGGTGACGAGCATCAGCTCAGGCACCTTGGCGATGAAAGCGAAGAGCTTCGGCAGGAACATCCGGCTTGCTCCCAGCGCGGCCACGATCAGCCACACCCCTTTGAAGAGGGAGGCGCCGACGACGAGGGGAGAGGGATCGAGCAGACTCGGCTGCAGGGCGAGGACCAGAATGGCCCAGACGTCCTGGAAGACCAGAACCCCCAGGGTCAGCCGACCGGGCAGAGTGGCCAGCTCGAACTTGTCGTATAGAAGCTTCACCACGATCATGGTGCTGCTCAGCGATACCGCCACCGCGGCGTAGGCCGCATCGAAACGTCCATCGCCGTGGGGCAGCCCCACGAGCAGGAAGAAGGGCAGGCCGATGGCGAGGCCGATGGGGAACTGCAGAAGGCCCACGAGAATCAGCGAGCGGCCCGCGCTGACGAGCTTGGCCACGTCCATCTCCAGCCCGATGATGAAGAGCAGGAGGATCAGGCCGATTTCGGAGATCAGCTCGATGGTCTCGTGGTCGTGCACGAGCCCGAAGCCCATGGCCGGACCCACGGCGACCCCGGCGAGGAGATAACCGAGGATGAGCGGCTGCTTCAGCAGCCGGGCCAGGAGGGCCACTGCCGTGGCGGCCACGATGGCGGTGGCGATATCGGAGAGGATCTGGACGTCGTGCATCGGGGGGGCGAGACTACAGGAGGTTTCAGACCGCGGTCGCACCTGCGGCGACGTCGCGGATCGCAGACGGAGTGTTCACGCTAGGCCCCCGGTCTCCGCACGTCGAAACGGAGTGGCTTCTCCGGGGGTGACGAGAGGTCAAACAAGCAGGCTAGGTGACCACCGACGCGACTTCGACCGGGGTGGCGGAGGTGAGGGCGCGGTTCGCGGCCACCGCGATGCGGATGGCTTCAACGCCATCGTCGATGGTGACGGGGGCTGGGCGGCCGCCGAGGACATTGCGGGCGAAGTCCTGGAGCTGCGTGGTGTAGGCGATGGCGAAGCGCTCCATGAAATGCGGCACCGTATCGTGGGACACCGAGTTCTTCGTCATCACGAAGAGCGGCGTCTCGCGCAGGTATCCGATGCGCAACGTGCCCGCATCGCCAAGAAGTTCGGTGGCGATGTCGTAGCCGTAGATGCCGTTGCGCGACAGATCAACCACGCCCAAGGCGCCGTTCGCGAAGGTCAGGGTCACCACCGCGTTGTCGATGTCCCCCACCGTCTTGAGTTCCGGATAAGCGAGGGTGCCGCCGATGGCCGACACCGTCTTCACCTCGCCCATGAAGAAACGCGCGAGGTCGAAGTCGTGGATCCCCATGTCCAGGATCATGCCCCCGCTGCTGCGGACGTCGGCGTACTCGAGCGAGGTGCGGTAAGGGTCGCGTGAGGTGGACTTGAACAGGACCACCTTCCCGATCGCCCCTTCGCTCAAACGCCGGCGCGCCGCGGCGTAGCCCGGATCGAACCTCCGCATGAAGCCCATCTGGAAGAAGGTTCCCGTGGCCGCGATCTCCCTCTTCATCTCGAGCGTCTCGGCGAGGCTCAAGGCTGGCGGCTTTTCGCAGAACGTGGGCTTGCCCGCGCGCGTGGCCAGGATCGAAAGAGTTTTGTGGGTGTTGGTGGGAGTGACGATGACCACGGCGTCCACCGCGGGATCGTGGATCAGGGCCACAGGGTCAGCATGCCGGGCCGCGACGTCGTACTCATCGCCCACCTCGGCCATGGCCGAGGGCAACACGTCCGAGATCGCCACGAGTGTGGTCTGCGGAATGCGCGAGGCGAGGTCGCGCGCGTAGACGCGTCCCAACCGACCGAGACCGATGATGCCGACGCGTAGCCGCTGACGAGCGGCCGGGCTCACCGACCGCCCTCGACCTTCTTGATGAGTTCGATGCGCACCCGCTGATCCGCCTCGAGGGTTTCACCCTTGATGACGCGGGCCGCGCTCTCTACCGCCATCCGCCCCATTTCTCCGGGGAATTGCGCCACCGAGGCGGTCATGGTTCCCGCTTCTATGGCCTTCCGCGCATCGTCAACCGCATCAAAGCCGAGGACGCGTATCTTGCCCGTGCGCCCGGCCGCGGCGATCGCTTCGACGGCGCCCAGCGCCATCATGTCGTTGCAGGCGAAAACCGCGTCGATGTTGGGGTGAGCCTGCAGCATGTTCTGGAAAACCGTGAAGCCCTGGTCTCGCTCCCAGTTGGCGGTTTGCGAGGCCAGCACCTTGATGCCGGGCGCGTCCTTGATCGCGTCTTTGAAACCACGCAGGCGCGAATCGCCGGTTTCGTGGCCGGGAATGCCTTCGAGAATGGCGACCTGAGCCTTGCCCCCGCTTCCCTGCACCAGCTCCACGCCCGCGGCCCGACCACCTTCGTAGTTGTCCGAGCCGATGAAGGTGGCGGTCTTCACCGATGCAGCGGCCGCGGCTTCGGCGTCGATCCGGGTGTCGACCACGATGATGGGGATGCCCGCGGCCTGGGCCTTGGCGAGCACGGGGATGACCTCGCG
>JAGNNV010000333.1 GCA_017990495.1 Vicinamibacteria bacterium | reverse complement strand
CTCCTGACCCTGAAACGCGCGCGCTACGTCCGCAGCCAGAAGGGTCAGCACGGAGGCTACTGTCTGGCCCGGCCGGCCGAGCGCATCAGCCTGGCCGAGGTCATTCGCCTGATCGATGGCGCGCTGGCCCCGACCGAGTCGGCGAGCAAGTACTTCTACGAGTCCACTCCGGTCGAGCGGGAGAAGAAGGTGCTTCGCCTGTTCAAGGAGATCAGGAACTACGTGTCGGACAAGCTCGAGGGAACGAGCCTGGCCGAGGTGGTCTAAAGCTCGTCCGGCGTCACCTTCACCCGCGTGGCGGTTGCACGCGTTTCGTCGAAGACCAGAAAGCTGTCGAAGGGCCGGGCGTAGACGTGAACGCTGAGGGCGCGCCCTCCAGTTGAGCCAACGCGATGTATGGCCTCGGGGGCCTGAGCCTCGGCAATGGCGCCTCCCACGGGCACAACCAGCCGGGCGCCGCGGGCCAGCGGCAGGGTGCCCTCCGGGGCGGTGTGCTCCCTCACTGCCCTCAGATCGGGCGGGCCGCCGAGTCGCTCGTACTCCTGAACCGCGAGAGCGCCAGCAACGACGAGAATCCACCCGTCCTGCCCGTCGTGGTCGTGGATTGGAGTTGCCTGGTCGCGATCCCAGCACATCAGGAGAACCTCGTGTGAGGGAGAACGGGCGAGGCGTCTTCGCGCATAGCGGTCGGGGCGGAAGGCAATCCATGGCTCGAGGGAATCGACGGCAGGACCCCAGGCGGCCAGCACCTCTGCCACCCGTTCCGGATTCACTCCATGGGCGAAGGCAGCGTCCAATCTGGTCAGGAACCCGGCGACGCCATCCTCGCGGCCAGGCGCACCGGGGGACCCTTTCGAACCGGAGAGGGGCGGCATTGTCGTCACGTCGGGGCGTTCCTGCATCACTTCGGATCTCCTCGGGTTTCGCGCAGTTTCACCGCGGCCGAGGAGTCTAATACACTACTACTCCGGTCGTATAACTTCCTCATCCTTCGATTCGGCGAGGAAAAGGCGGCAACGATGGAGGCATTCGATGGGTGATCAGAATGCCTCTTGACTTCCACCCAAGGTGTGGGGGTACACTCCCGCTTCTCGTGCTTCCGAAACTCTCTCTGACTTCCGCCATCAACTTCATGATGATGCCCTGCGGCATGCGCTCCATGCGCATGCCTGGCCGCGGGGCCGAGGTCTTTTTGAGCTGAGCAGCAGAGTTCACAAAAGCAACACCCTCAAGACCCGCGATCGGATTTCCGAGCGGGTCTTTTGCTTTTTGGTGACCTGAATTCGGAATCCTGGGTCGCGAAGTCTTCACTTCGACAACCACCACAGACCAGGAGAAACCGAAAATCATGTCCGACCAGAAACTGCACCCCGATACCCTCGCCATCCACGCGGGCCAGCCCTTCGATCCCCGCACCGGCGCGGTCAGCTTCCCCATCTTCCAAACGTCGACGTTCGCCCAGCATGCGCCAGGGCAAAGTCGCGGGTACGCCTACGCCCGTGGCGACAACCCGACTCGACGAGCGCTCGAGGAATGTCTCGCCTCCATCGAGGGCGCGCGATACGGGGTCGCGTTTGCCTCCGGCCTCGCCGCGGTGAACGCGGTGATCAGCACGCTCCAGCAAGGCGACCACGTGATCGCCGGCCGCGATCTGTACGGCGGTTCGTACCGCCTCTTCACCAAGGTGTTCGCGAAGTTCGGGGTGCGATTCAGCTTCGTCGACACCTCGAGCCTGACCGCCATCGCGGCCGCCATCGAACCCGCCACCAAGCTCCTGTGGCTCGAGACACCGTCCAATCCACTGCTCACCATCACCGACATCAAGGCGGCCGCAGACCTCGCGCGCGCCCGCGGTGTGCGGGTTCTGGCCGACAACACCTTCGCCACCCCCATCACCCAGCGTCCGCTCGACCTCGGCGCCGACCTCGTTCTGCACTCGACCACGAAGTACCTGAACGGCCACGGCGACGTGATCGGCGGAGCCATCCTCACCAACGACCCGGAGATCGACCGCGAGATCCGCTTTCTCCAGAATGCGATCGGCGGCGTGCCCGGACCCCAGGATTCGTACCTGATCCTGCGCGGTCTGAAGACGCTGTCGTTGCGTGTCGAGCGTCACTGTCAGAGCGCGCTCAAGGTCGCGGAGTTCCTGGCCAACGACCCGCGGGTGAGCAAGGTCTACTACCCCGGCCTTCGCACCCATCCCGGTCACGAGATCGCGGCTCGTCAGCAAACCGCCTTCGGCGGCATCGTGAGCTTCGATCTCGCAACCCGCGAGCAGGCGAATGCCTTCTGCACCACCACAGAACTCTTCGCCCTCGCCGAGTCCCTGGGCGCGCCGCGATCGCTCGTCTGTCACCCTCCGACCATGACCCATGCCTCGGTCGAGCCCGAGGTGCGCAAGGACAGGGGCATCGGAGATGGTCTGGTGCGTCTGAGCGTCGGACTCGAAGACGCGCGCGACCTGATCGCCGACATCGACCGCGCCCTGACCGCCGCCGCGGCCGTCACCGTGAACGCGAACCGCTCTTCGGAGGCCGCGTGAACAAACCCATCATCGTCCTGAAATTCGGCAGTTCGGTGCTGCGCACCGCCGCGGATCTGCCCCGGGCCGTGCACGAGATCTTCCGCTACACGCGGGACGGTTTCGGCGTGATCGCCGTGGTCTCGGCCTTCGACGGAGTCACCGATCGGCTCCTCGCCCAGGCCCGGGCCCTCGGCGCCGAACCCGAGCGCGGCACCGGGATTTCGGGCCTCGCCGCCCTCGTCGCATCCGGAGAGAGGGAGACCGCGGCCTCGCTGCAGATCGCCCTCTCCCGGGCCGGGCTTCCCGCGAATGTCGTCGACCCGCTGGCGGCCGGTCTGCGCGTCGTCGGCGGCGGTCTCGAGGGATCGCCGGTGGATCTGGCCGCGGATCGCCTCGTGTCGCTCCTGGATCTCGGGCGGATCCTCGTGGTTCCGGGGTTTTTCGGAAGCGACGCCGATGGCGGTGTATCGCTGCTGGGACGCGGCGGTTCCGATTGGACGGCCCTCTTCCTCGCCCAGCGTCTGGGAGCGAGGTGCCGTCTGCTCAAAGACACGGACGGGATCTACGAACGCGACCCGAATGGAGAAGGCGAAGCGCCGCTGCGTTTCGAGAGGCTCCATTTCGAAGAGGCCCTGGCCCTGCACGCACCGGTGGTGCAAGAGGGAGCCCTTCGTTTCGCGCTGGCGCACGGCCAGGCCTTCGAAGTGGCGCAGATCGGCTCGATCGGCGGCACTTCGGTAGGCCTTCAGGCGACGATGCTCTCGAAACGTGGCGGGCCGGGACTTCGGCCGTTGCGGGTCACGCTTCTCGGGCTCGGTGCGGTCGGACGTGGCGTTTACGAGCATCTGTCGCGCGAGACCGGTCGCTTCGAACTCGTGGCTATCGCGGCACGCGATCTTGATCGACACCGGGCGTCGGGAATTCCGCGCGCCCTGCTCTTCAGGCTCGAAGAGGCGCTCGCGGTTCCGAGCGATGTCGTGATCGAGGCCATCGGTGGCGTCGGCGCAGCGGGCGACGCTCTCGCCCGAGCCCTCGCCGACGGGCGTCACGTGGTGACGGCAAACAAGGCGGTGGTCGCCGCGCGGGGAGCGGAGCTTGGCGCTCTCGCGGAGCGGGAGGGGGCGTGGTTCAGCTTTTCCGCCGCGGTGGGAGGCGTGATCCCGGTCATCGAGAGACTGCGCAGCCTCCGCAGTCCGGTGGCTCGGATCGAGGGGGTGTTGAACGGAACCAGCAACTTCGTTCTGGGCCGGCTGGCCGCGGGCGTGTCGATGAAAGACGCGGTGGCGGAGGCCAGACATCAAGGCTACGCGGAGGCCGATCCCACAGACGACCTCTCCGGCCTCGATGTCGCGCGCAAACTCGCCCTGATCGCGCGCGAGGTGTTCGGCGTGACTCTCGACCCGGAGCAGATTCCCCGGCCGGGAGCGGAAGCGCTCTTGGGACTCCGCCCTG
>JAGNNV010000071.1:13619-14947 GCA_017990495.1 Vicinamibacteria bacterium | reverse complement strand
CTTGCGACTGTGGGGTCGCAAGGCTCGCCATCAGGAGAAGAGAAGAGCCGATCATGCGCGCAGGTTCCTTTTCGTTGTTTCGTCGCTTTGACAGCACGGCCAGGCGCCATCGTAGTGAGGCGCCCCCGATCCCGCTATCAGAAACCTGCGGGCAGGGGCTCGCCCCGCCAAGCCGAGGGCGGGAGGCCGAAGGAGCGCCTGAAGGTCAGGGTGAAATGAGAATGACTGGCAAACCCCAGGTCGAGCGCGACCGACGTCAGGTCGACCCCGCGCGGCTCAGTGCGCTCGAGCGAGGCGCGCAGTCGAACACTCAGCAGGTACCCGTGGATCGAGGAACCGGTGGCGCTGCGAAACACCCGGCACAGGCGAAACGCGGACACTCCGAGCTGGTGTTGAAGGCGCGTCAGAGACCAGTCCTCCTCGAAGCGAGCCGAGATGAGAGCGCGGATCTCGTCGGCAATCGCGGGGCCTTCCTTGTCGCGGGCCGGTTCGGGGCGTGCTGCGATTCTCGAGGCCGCTCCCGCAACCACATCATCGAGGACAGCGTAGATCGCCTCGTCCAGTTCTTGAGGTGGGGCTCCCCGGCGCGCGCGGCGGAAGAGACGCCGCTGAGCCAGATAGGTCTTGTGCGAGACCGGCGCGTAAGCGAACGGGAAGGGACCGGTTGCGGAGGGCTCGAGACCGTTGGCGATCACCGCATCGCTCGCGGCCTCGCGCGGGACCGCGAACCAATCACAGCGATCTCCCTCCTCGCTGACCAGGGCACGGTCATAGATCTGACCCCGGTTGTACGCGGTGGCCACGGTCTGATCGGCCACGAAGCTGGGACCGCCGGCGTGCCGGATCTTCACGCTCGAGCGGGGAAACACGAAGATGTCGTTTTGAATCGGACCCGAATCGACAAACCGTGGATGGTCTCGCGGGCAGCGGAACGCGCCGATCACGGTCCCGTTGCCGCGGTGAGCGATCAGGTCGAGCGGAGTTTCGGTCCCGTCGGTCATGGGCCTGGAACATAAGACCCATGACGGGTTGGGGCGAAACGAGCCCGGGACCTATGAGTGCGGCAACCCTCAGGCCGCCTGCTGCTTTCGCTCGTCCCTTCGGAAGCCGAGGTCGCCGTCCTTGGTGGGCTCGATGGTCAGCTTGTCGCCTTCACGGAAGTTGCCGGCGAGGATCTGAAGAGCGAGCGGGTTCTCGACCATGCGCTGGATCGCCCGCTTGAGCGGACGTGCGCCGAAGACGGGGTCGTAGCCCACCCGGGCCAGGAGCGCCGCGGCTTCGGGTGAGAGGTTGATCTCGATCTTCTTCTCCGCCAGCCGCTGCTTCAA
>JAGNNV010000071.1:2132-13519 GCA_017990495.1 Vicinamibacteria bacterium | reverse complement strand
TCTTCCATTTTCACCAGGCGGTCGACGTCGCCTTCGAGCATGCGGGTGACGGGAATGCCCGTCCACTTCGCCACCACCTCGGCCACGTCCTCGGCCTCGACCTCTTCCTTCAGCATCCGCTGCTTGGACTGGAGGCGGGAGAGAACCGCGCGGGCGTCCTTGATCTCCTTCTCGAGCGCCGGGATCGTGCCGTACTGCAGCTCGGCGGCCTTCGCGAGGTTGCCCTCTTTGGTGGCGCGTTCGGCGTCGAAGCGGATCTTCTCCATCCGCTCCTTCATCTCGCGGATCTTCGAGATGTTCTCCTTCTCCTGCTGCCAGTGCACCTTCATGCCCGAGGTCTTCTCGCGCAGGTCGGCGATGTCGCGCTCGACCTTGTGCAGACGCTCCTTCGAAGGCTGGTCGTGCTCTTTGCTGAGGGCCTGGCGCTCGATTTCAAGTTGCACGATGGCCCGCTCGATCTCATCGATCTCCGTGGGCATCGAGTCGATCTCGATACGCAGCCGCGAGGCCGCCTCGTCCATCAGGTCGATGGCCTTGTCGGGCAGGAAGCGGTCGGCGATGTAGCGGTTCGAAAGCGTGGCTGCGGCCACGATGGCCCCGTCCTGGATGCGCACGCCGTGGTGGACTTCGTAGCGCTCCTTGAGGCCGCGCAGGATGCCGATGGTCTCTTCAACCGAAGGCTCGCCCGCAAACACCGGCTGGAAGCGACGGGCGAGGGCCGCGTCCTTCTCGATGTGCTTCTGGTACTCGTTGAGCGTGGTGGCCCCGATGCAGCGCAGTTCGCCGCGCGCGAGAGCGGGCTTCAGCATGTTGGAGGCGTCCATCGAGCCTTCGGCCGCTCCCGCACCCACGACGGTGTGCAGTTCATCGATGAAAAGAATCACCTGACCATCGGAGTCGGTGACCGCCTTGAGAACGGCCTTGAGGCGCTCCTCGAACTCGCCGCGGTACTTGGCTCCGGCGACGAGGGCGCCCATGTCGAGAGCCACCACCTTGCGGCCGCGCAGCGACTCGGGCACGTCGCCCGCGATGATGCGCTGGGCCAGACCCTCGACGATGGCGGTCTTGCCCACGCCGGGCTCGCCGATCAGGACAGGATTGTTCTTGGTACGACGCGACAGAACCTGAACCACGCGACGGACTTCGTCGGAGCGGCCGATGACTGGATCGAGCTTGCCCTTGAGCGCCGCTTCGGTGAGATCACGCGAGTACTTCGAGAGGGCCTCGTACCGGTCCTCGGCGTGAGGATCGTTCGCCTTCTCGGTGCCACGAATCTGCTGCAGGACGGCCGCGAGCTGGTCGCGGGTGACCCCGCGACGCTTGAGCAGTTCGGAGCCCCGCGTATCGAGCGAGGCGAGGGCGAGGAGAAGGTGCTCGGTGGAGACGTACTGATCCTTCAGCTTCCCCGCTTCCTTGACCGCCGCTTTGAGAAGAGCATCGACGCGGGACGAGAGCACCGTCTTCCCGCCCGTCTGTTTCGGCAGGCCGTCGAGGATTCGATCGACGTCGACCGCGAGCTGCTGCGTGTCGACACCGAGTCGCTCGAGAGCCGACGAGACCACGCCGCCCTGCTGGTCGAGGGCTGCCTTCAGGACGTGCTCAGGCGTGACCTCAGCATGGTCCGCGCCTTCGGCGAGCGACTGAGCTGTGGCGATGACTTCCTGGGCACGAACAGTGAATTGATCCTGTCTCATCGAATCCTCCTCAAGTTTTCGGGCCGAATTCTACTCAGTCTAGTCTGTTGATGTCAAGAAATCTTATTCAAATATACTCATATCAAGAGACAGTCCTGCGGCTCTGGCTCCATTAGTTGCTTCATCTCCTGCGACTTAGGCGGAAGCGGTGCGGCGACGGGCCCGGCCGGGAGTCGAGCCGAAGAAGGCCTTGTAGGCCACCACGAAGCTCGCGGCGTTCGCATAGCCCACTTCGTGCGCGACCGCTTCGAGCGATAGATCGGTCGCGCGCAGGCGTCGCTCGGCCAGGCGCATGCGCGAGGCCGTCTGGTAGTCCGAGAGGGTCATGCCGTAGATCTGCTTGAAGGCGGCACGCAACTTGGTGCGGTTCATGGCCGCCATCCGCCCCAGCTCCTCGACGTCGTAGTGCCGCGCGGGATTCTCTTCGATCAGACTGCGCACGCCCTCGAGGCGGGCCGCTTCCGCGGCGCTTGGCCCCGCGGTTCGGAGGGCCGAGGCGGAGAAGGTGTCGAAAGCCGCAGCCAGGAAACCGATCGCGGTAGCCTCAGCGTGGATGTCGAGAAACATGGGCGACATGGTGAGCAGGTCGTCGAGGCTCGACATCACCGACATCAGGCGTCCAGTCACCCGGCTTTCGCGATGGAAGGCGCGTTTGCCCAGAATGACATCGCGCACCGGTGCCGGCAGTTGCGAAAGCCGATCACCAAGCCGAGCCTTCAGCACCGAGGGCTTGATCATGATGGAGATCGAGCGTTCGGGCGCGGTGCCGCTGCCTCGCACCACCTTGCCCTTCTCCTGATAAACAAGCGCCAGGTCGAGCCCGCGGATCTCCACGCGGTCCTTACCGATCTGGTAGGTGCGGCCGCCCTTGGTGAGCAGCCCGACGCGGATGGAGATGCGGTCTTCGCGGACCCGGGTGTCGATCTGCGCAGCCTGGGTGTGAGGGGTCGAGCAGAGCGCGAACATGATCAGTTCGCGGCTGGAGTAGACGAGGAAGTCGGGGGGGACGGCGCCGCCAACCTCGGCGGTCTGGATGGGAGCGTCCCAATGGACGATCTCCATGCCGATTTCACGGAGCTGCGCGCGGAACGTCTCGTGTTGAGGGGCGTCGCGTATCGAATAGAGATGGCAGTGCATTCAGATTTTTGGTGGAACCCCGAAGTCTACCGAAGGCGACGCATCGCCGGAGCCCGTTCCTCTGCTTGCTGCTGTCATCGTCCGCCCTTGGATGCGCAATTCTAAGCAGGTACGGCGACCGCGACACTACCCTGCCAATTGGACCTCTCGTCATCCCCGGGCGCGCAGCCTGGCCTTGGGCCACGAAAGCCGGGGACCTAGCGCGAGCTTTCCGTCCGCGACCGCGATACCGCCCCGACGCCCTACCCCGCAGGCGGGGGTGTGATCGCGTCGGTGAGGGGACCTTTGAGTTCGTCGTAGACGCGGTGCAGGTACCAGTCGACGAGATAGAGGTCGAACTGCTGGTTCAGGCGCGGGTCATCGCCCGTGATCCGCGCCCGCAGATCGCGCAGCGACGGCGAGATGGCCGCGATCGCTTCTTTCGGCGAGAGGCCCTTCGCGCGGGCCTCCTTGCCCTGGCGGAGCAGTTCGCGAAAGACCTCCATGGTGGCGTGCAGCAGCTTCTTGTCGCGCAGGGGTTCGCCATGTCCGGGGATCCAGACCGTGGCTTCGAGGGCGTCGATACGCTCCAACGTCTCGAGCCAGCCCGACGGGTAGACGCCCAGCGCAAACCCGATCGGATTCACCAGCAGGTCTCCCGTCACCACGATCTTCTCCTTCGGGAGATAGAGGTACGCGTCGCCCGGTGTCACCGCACGGCCGTGATTCCGTACCTCGATCTCGCGTTCGCCCATATGAAGGGTCAACCGATCGGCGAACGTGACATCAGCGAAGGTGTGCTGCACTGATCGTTTCTGTTCGAGGAAGAAACGGCCCATCGAAAGCGCCGTCTTCATCCGGGCCAGGCTCGCGGGAGGCGGTGAGGCGGCTTCCGCCTCGCTCACCCGCTTCGCGAGATCGTCGAGATAACCCGGCAGCTGCGCATCGAGGCCTGGCTGGTTGAAGGCGAGTGCGGGCCCGGTCATCAGGGCTCGCGTCTTCTCGTGCGTGATCACCCGCACCCCGGGAAACGCCTTGCGATAGACCTCGGCGCCGTACCAGTGATCCCAGTGCCAGTGGGAGTTCACCACGTACCGAACTGGCTGGTTCGTGAGCTTGCGGATCTGTGCGAGCACCGCCTCGGCCGCGGCCGGTGTGCCGTTGGTGTCGAAGACGAGGACGCCATCGTTCGACACGATCACCACCGAGTTTCCATCGAGGCCCACATCGCCGTAAGGCGAGGTCATGAAGACGTGGACACCGTCCGCGACCTCGACGCGCTTCGGAGGTTCAAGCATTTGCGCGGGAGAGGTGGCAGGGCCGATGGCGAGGGTCAGGAAAATGAACACGGCGGCTCTGGCGATCATGGGCGCGATTTCAGCAAGCCGCGTGCCATGAGGCGCACTAAACTCAGGCCAGAGTGGCCGAGATTCGCCGAATGCGCCCGTGGGTCACGGGCGGACTCATCCTGCTGGCCTGCGCGGGAGTTTTCCGGCTGGGCGCGAGTTACCTGGAGCGACGGATCGCCGCGCGCATCGACTCCGCGGCGAAGTCTCTCGGCGTCACCATCAGTTACGAGCGGCTCCGCGTCGGCCTCTTCCCACCTTTCCGCATCACCGATCTCGTCATCGAACGGCCCGGCCAGGCGAACGCGCGGATCAAGTCCGTCTCCGTGACTCCCCGCTTCCGCGGACCGCGAGGCTTCGGCCTGCTAGCCCGCGTGCGCATGGACACCGCCGTCCTGACACTTCCCGCGGAGATGGAGGCCACGTTGAAGCCGATGATCTGGGAGGTCGACCCAGCTCATTCGCTCACCCTCAAATCGCCGGTCGAAGGGCTGACGCTCACCCGAGGCGCGGGACCACGGGGCCGGACTTTCGACCTCAAGGCCAGCGAGCTCAACCTCGACGCCCTCGCCACACTCGCGGTGGAGGGTGCGCGATCGCAGAAGCTCGGCGCTATTGACGGCGGCGTGCATGTGGAGGGCGATCCGCGCTCGAACTTCCAGGCGACATGGCGCTTTACCGCGTTTGGTGGCGACACCGGGGGCAGCCTGATTGTCATCCCCGGCGCCCCGAACGCGAAAACCCAGCTGCAGGCCTCGCTGAATGGTCTGGACTTCGGACACATCCTCGGTTCACTCGGTCTCGACGTCTCCGAAGACGAGGATGCGCTGGGCACACTTTCGGGCACGGTCAGCGCCAGCGGTGTGCTCCAGGACCCCCGCTCGATCGAGGTCATCCAGAAGCTCGTGTTCAAGGCCCCGGCGAAACGACCGGCCGCGGTCGCACGCCTGCGCGGCGCCTTCACGCATGAAGTGACCACCAGTTCGGGGCGGAAGATGAGCTTCGCGGTGTCACCCGAATCCGCCAGCTATATTTCTCTCGACGAGGTCCCCCCGCTCTTCGTCCGCGCGCTGCTCATCGCCGAGGACGCGGGCTTCTTCTCCCACCCCGGCATCGACCTCACCGAGGTCCCGCGGGCCATCGCGGTCAACATGGAGCGAGGCGGAGCCTTCCGGGGCGCTTCGACCATCACCCAGCAGCTGGCGAAGAACCTCTTCCTCTCGCGGGAGAAGAGCCTGCAGCGCAAACTGCGGGAACTGTCGTACTCCTTCCTGCTCGAGTCGACGCTCGGGAAGAACCGCATCCTGGAGATCTACCTGAACATCATCGAGTGGGGTCCCTCGCTCTACGGCCTGCGCCCGGCGGCTCGGCACTACTTCGACAAGGAACCATCCGCGCTCACTCCGAAAGAGATCGCGTTTCTGGTCTCCCTCATTCCCGGACCGATCAAGTACCAGGGCTCGATCGCGGGCGGGGAACTGCAGCCCGGCTTCGAAACTCTGGTGCGGAATCTTCTGGTGAAGCTTCGGTCGGTCGATGCCATCTCCGAGGAGGAGTATCAGGCGGCCCTCGTTGAAACACTGGCTCTGCGCGGCCGGCCCGAGCCGCCCGAAGTCCCGGAAGTTCCCGAAGTCCCCATCGGTGCGGTTCAAGTCGACAAGGATTGAGCGGCTCACTACTCGAAACCGAGGGCCTCACGCACCGAAGACCTTGAGGCGTTCCAGGCGGGCAGGAAGCTCGACACCACACTGAGGATCGACGACGCCACGAGCCAGATCCACAAGCCGTTCGGATCGAACAGGAAGTTGAGTCCGCTGCGGAACATCGCGTTCGCGATGAAGTCGCCGAGGATCCGGCTGACCGGCCCGGCCAGCGTCGCGGCGAGACCGAAGCTCATGAGTCCGATGGTCAGCCCCTCGGCGACCACGATCAGCCACACCACGCGTGAGGACGCGCCAATGGCGCGCAGGACGCCCATCTCTCGTCGGCGTTCGAGAACGTTGAGGCTCATGGTGGTCATGAGACCCAAGCCCCCCACCGCTCCGATGATCACAGACATGACGACCAGGAAGATGTAGACCATCAGCATGTGCTGGTCGAAGCCATAGCGGCTCTCCGCGGTGCTCAGAGTGGAGAGGGCGCGGATGCCCTCGGCCTCGAGATTACGGTCGAGAACTTCGCGGAACGCGTCGATCGATGCGACGTCGGTGCGAGCGAGAGCCACGCGCGCGTTGTTGGCCATGCCGGTATGACCGGCCCGTTCGAAAAAGTCGCGGGAAACGTATGCGGTGGGCGGCGAGAAGGCTTCGCGCGCGATCCCCACCACCCGCCACGTGGTTTCGGAGGGACCGGTGCGAAGGACCACAGTGCGGCCCACCCTGATCTCGGGGTGCCGGACGGTGAGTGCGGTGTTCGCGACCAGGGCGTCCGTCTCGTCCGGCCGAAGGTCGCGGCCTTCGCCGATGTCGAGCTTCAGCATTTCCGTTTCGGGCTGCACACCGAGGACGGGAAAACGACGGGCCGTTCCTCCGGCGTGCCCTCCGCCCGCTCCCCTAGCGTGAGGCGATCCCGTCGCCCGGCCGCCATCGCCGCCCTCCGCCACCAGCGCGGCGTCGGAGACGATCCAGCCCTCGAAGCGCACGACTCCCGGCGTGCGCGACATCGCGCGCTCGATTGCTTCGAGAGGAAACATGCCGCCGAGATTCAGCGAGAGGTCGAACCGCTTCGTCGCAAAGAGCGTGTCGATGGTGTTGATCATTGACGCGCGGATGTTGAGCGCGGCCATGAAGAAGAGACCCCCGACGGCGAGGGTCAGCAGGGTCAAGGCGAGACGCGTCCTTCGCCTGAAGCTGTTGCGAATGGCGAGAAGCAGCGGACGGGCGAGTCCGGAAACGTGGGTGAGAGCCCGGTCGAGGCGCCCCGTTCCGAACCCGCGATCGCTGACGCCGAAATCGGCGAGAGCGGCCCAGACCGAGACGCCGCTTCCCTTCCACACTGGAACCGCAGCCGCGAGCAGAGGTGTAGCCAGACCCACAAGGGCGACGAGGCCATAGACCCACATCGGCACCGCGAAACTCGTGAGGTCGAAGTTCAGGAAGACCGCGAGGTACCGGCAGAGCGCGCGACCACCCAGAACGCCAACGGGCACGCCCACCACCACGGCCGAGACACCAAGCAGCAGGGCCTGGCCGAAGTAGATCTGCGCGATCTGCGCGCGAGACCCGCCGATCGCCTTCATCATCCCGATCTGTCGTACCTGCGAAGCCATGAGCGCGGTGAGCAGATTCACCACCAGAACGCCGCTCAACGCGAGCACGAGCAGCCCGAAGCTTGAGATCGCGAGAAGCAACATGCCCATGAGGTCGGCGTGGGGATGTTTGCCGGGGTCGGGAATCTCCACCCGGCCGACGGAGAGCCCCTGGCTCTCCAGGAGGCGCTTCACATCATCCGCGACCCGGCCAATGTGCTCGCGATCGAAACGATCGCCGGACACGAGCACCTTCAACTGATCGAGATAAGGCTCCTCGCCGAGCAGAGCCAGAGTCTCGAGAGTGATGTAGCCATAGACGGTGTTCTCCATTCGCGCCTGGGCCTGACCCACGTCGTGCACGCCGCCCGTCACCTGCAGGCTGACGAAGTCACCCTTGGGTGTCTTGATGGTCACGCGGTCGCCGACCTTCGCCTTCGCCACCTGGAAGGCGTCGCGCTCGATCAACATCTCCCCCGGGCCCGGCGGCCACGCCCCGGTCTCAGGCCGCAGGGTGCTCACGCGGATATCGGCGTAGTCCTTGACCACGAACAGCATCACGCCACGCCATTGCGCCGGCCCGGCCTTGATCCGCCCGGCCACCACGCGTCGGGGCTCGGCTGCACCCACTCCCGGACTCTGCGCAATCAAGCGCACCACCTCATCGCCAAGCGCGCCGGTGCGAAGGTTGAAGGACGCCGGGTTGGTGGCGAGGTAGCCGTCGTTCAATTCCCGGTTCAGGATGGCGTAGCTCGAAAGCACGGCGGAAAAGGCCGCGATGCCGAGGGCGATGGCCAGAACCACCAGCATCGAGCGGGTGCGTTCCTGCCAGAAGTCGCGGACGACTTTGCGGGCGCGTGTGTTCATCGCGCCACCACGCCGTCCTGGATCGAAACCGTGCGATCGACGACGCTCGCGATGTCGCGTTCGTGGGTGGCGATCACCACCGTGGTTCCAGCGCTCGCCATGCCGCGAAACAGCGAGAGAACGTCCCGCGCGGTGGCGGAGTCGAGATTGCCCGTCGGCTCGTCGGCCAGGATGACCGGGGGCTCATTGGCGAGCGCGCGGGCAATGGCCACACGCTGCTGCTGACCTCCGGAGAGCGCACTCGGCAGCTTGTTCGCCTGATCGGCGACGCCCACGCGGTCGAGCAGGGCCAGGGCGCGCGCGCGACGTTCGCCCGGCGGAAACGCTCCGCTGAAGTCCATGGGCAACATCACGTTCTCAGCCACGGTGAGAGTGGGCAGGAGTTGGAAGAACTGAAAGACGAGACCCACGTGACGTCCGCGCCAAAGCGCCAGATCGTTCTCGCCCAGGCCCTCGATGGCCTTACCGCCCACCCAGATCGAGCCCGCGGTCGGACGGTCGATGCCGCCCACCATATTGAGCAGTGTCGACTTGCCGCTGCCCGACTTCCCCACGATGGCCACGAACTCGCCGGCCTCGATGGTCAGATCCACTCCGCGCAGAGCGGAGAAGGAACCCGCGGGAGTGACGTAGGTTTTGTGGAGGGACTGCAGTTGGATGAGCATGGCGGCGAGCGTACGCAGCCCCGCCTGAACCAAGGGTGAACGCTTCGTTCAGCCGGCGTTCAGCCGGCGATGGGCTATAACCGGACCGGAGATCCCATTTGCGAGTCCTGGTTGTCGAAGATGAAGCGCTGCTGTCCAAGCAGCTCGCAACCGCGCTGGGCGAGGCCGGTTACGCGGTGGATTGCGCCGAGGACGGCGAGAAGGCCGACTTCATGGGCCAGACCGAGGGGTATGACGCCGTGGTCCTTGACCTCGGTCTGCCGAAGGTCGACGGCCTCACCCTGCTGCGGCGCTGGAGGGAGCAGGGCATCCACGTGCCGGTGGTGGTGCTCACCGCGAGGGGAGCCTGGCACGAGAAGGTGCAGGGCATCGATGGCGGGGCCGACGACTACGTCTCGAAGCCGTTCCGTATGGAGGAACTGCTGGCCCGTCTGCGCGCGTTGATCCGACGCTCCGCCGGCCAGATAGCACCCGAACTGCGCTGCGGCCGCATCACTCTCGACCCGCGCAGCGCCCGGGTGGCGCTCGACGGGGCCGCGGTCAAACTCACCGGCCACGAGTTCCGCGTTCTCTCCTACCTCATGCATCAACAGGGCCGCGTGGTGTCGCAGGGCGAACTGACCGAACACATCTACGCGCAGGACTTCGACCGTGATTCGAACACCGTGGAGGTCTTCATCGGCCGTCTGCGCCGCAAGCTCGGCCCCTCGACCATCGAGACCGTGCGCGGCCTCGGTTATCGCATGGGGTCGGCCTCTTGAAACCGACGACCCCGCTGCGCTCGCGGCTCGTTGCTGGTTCGCTCTTGTGGACCTTCGGCGTGCTCGTGGTGACGAACGTGGTGATCCTCGGCCTGCTCTTGCACAAGTACCCGGGTTGGACCGTTCATTTCGCGGCCATGAGCATCGCCGCGGTGGGCCTGCTCGTCGCGGGCCTCAGCCAGCTGCGCAGCGTGCTCGCGCTTTTTCGGCAGTTGCAGTCTCGACTGGCCGCGGTTCACGACGGTCGCGAGCAGCGCCTCACCGGCGAGTACCCCACCGAAGTGGCTCCACTGGTCGCGGACCTGAACGCGCTGCTCGACCATCGCGCGCAACTGGTGCAGCGCGCGATCTCGAAAGCAGGCGACCTCGCCCATGGACTCAAGACGCCGCTGGCCGTGCTCGGCCAGGAAGCCGAGCGACTCAGTCGCGCGGGCCATCACGAAGCCGCGGCCGTGATCGGCCAGCAGGTGGAGCGTATGCGGCGTCAAATCGACTACCACCTCGCCCACGCGCGCGCGGCGGCCTCGGGACCAGCCCCGGGCGCGAGTGCCTCGGTCCGCGAGTCGGCCGAGGGACTGGCGCGGACTCTGGCGAGGCTCCACGTCGAGAGAGGTGTGGCCATAAACCTCGACACCGACGGCAACCACTGCGTGCGCGTCCAGCGCGAGGATCTCGACGAGATGCTCGGGAACCTGCTCGACAACGCTTGCAAGTGGGCGCGATCACGGGTCACTCTTGGGTCCAGCGAAGCCGGTGGAACGGTCACGGTGGTGATCGACGACGATGGGCCCGGCCTTCTCGCCGAGCTGCGGGAGAAGGTGTTGCAGCGAGGCGTCCGCGCCGACGAGGCCGCACCGGGTTCGGGCCTCGGTCTGGCCATCGTCCGCGACCTCGCCGAACTCCATGGCGGCACGATCTTGCTGGAGGATTCACCTCGCGGCGGATTGCGCGCGCGGCTGAGTCTCCCTTCCTGCGCATCGCCCGTCGCACGCTGAGGACGTTGCCGGACATCGTCGTTCCAGAAACGAACACATGGGGGCCGAAAACCGCCCCGATCGAAGGCACGGAGCTTGCTGCGCTGAGAGCATGGCTGGACACGCCTCGTTCAATTCGATGAACCGATTCAGTGGGCTCCCTCTCGTCCTTGTTTGCCTCGGCTTCGCCTCGTCCGGTATGGCCGACGGTATCGCCGACCCGCTGTCGGCGGAGATCGCGCGCAGTCAGAAACAGCTCGAAGCGCTGCCCAGTTCGCCCTTCGTGGATAGCGAACGGCCGCGGGTGCAGGGGCAACTCGATGATGCCCTGAATATGCTGAAGGCCAACCGGGTCAGCACCGCCCTCGAATCGTTCTCCTCGGCCATTCCCGGAGTGAGCGCACTCGCCCGTGCAGGAACGGGCTGGGATGACACGGGGAAGGGCCCGGGCAAGGGCATCGACATCCTCGCCCGAGAGTGGGAAGAGGTGGGCCGCATCATCCAGCGCGACCGGCCGGAGTTCACCACCCCGAGGCCGGGTGGCCAGTCGCTGTTCATCCGCGCCCTGGCCGAACAGTCGTTCGGCCAGATCGACGAGCACTACGCGGTGGCCGTCGACTACGGCCGCTACAGCGGCGTCACATCGGGGGCCTACTACCTCGGGCGCTCTGAGGGGCATCTGGCTCTCGCGCTCTTTCTCTCGCGGCTCGAAGCGCC
>JAGNNV010000071.1:0-2032 GCA_017990495.1 Vicinamibacteria bacterium | reverse complement strand
TCGACGAGCACTACGCGGTGGCCGTCGACTACGGCCGCTACAGCGGCGTCACATCGGGGGCCTACTACCTCGGGCGCTCTGAGGGGCATCTGGCTCTCGCGCTCTTTCTCTCGCGGCTCGAAGCGCCTCCCTCTCACACCGCGCCCACGCTCTCCTCGCTGGCCATGCCCATCAACCGAGTGGAGAGCGATCTCGTCAGCGCCTACGCGCGGCCCGGCTCGACCGCGCAACACGCGAACTTCATTCTGGCCAATTCGTCCCTGAAGCTGGCCAAGGAACTCAACGACCGCGGCTCATACCGAGGCGCCCTCGTCACCTTGCTGCGCAGCCTCTTCGCCCTGACCCTGGCCACCACACCCGCGCCCGGGGCGAGCGAGGAACCCGTGCTCGCCGCCCGCGCGGATGAACTGGCCCGGACCTTCGCCGCTTCCAACCGCGACGAGAGCATCGGCGAGGCTTTCGTCGAGAAGGCGCGCATCGCGCTCGAGAAGTGTCGGGCGGGCGGAGAGAACGCGGAGCGGGAGCGCCTGCGAGCACTGGCCCTGCTGGACACCGTGGTCCCTCGTTACATCGAAATCATGAAGGGGCTCAAGGGATGATGCAGCGCCGCGACGCACTGAGGGTCATCGCCACGAGCGCAGTCGCTGCCCTCGCCCCCGCGCCTTCGCAGGCGGCGTCCTCGAAGGTCCGGGTCACACTCGTCCGCTGGCCCTACACCTGAAACCTGTCCGATCCGGCAAGTTTGCTGGCCAAGGCGGTCGTGCACTCGTACGGTGAGAAGGCCGAGTTCATCGAAGAGAACTTCTCCGCCTCCGTCCTCGCCAAGAAGTTCGGCATCAAGTTCTACCCCGCGATCTTCGTGAACGAGGTCCTGATCGCGAAGCCCTCCGACTTCTTCGGGAACACCACCGGCCGATACATCCCCTGGCGCGAGCCGAAGAATCAGGAGAGGTTCCGCGCCGACCTCACGCGCATGATCGATATCGCCCTGCGCGATGGCTCCGCCCTCGAGAAGGAGCGCGTTGCTCCCGAGACCGAAGCGCCGTCTTCGATTCCCGAGTTGCCCGCCTTCTCGTTGAAAGACCTCACGGGCCGCGACATCGACACGAAGTCGCTGCTCGGGAAGGTCACGGTCATCGAGTTCTGGGCGGAGTGGTGCCCGCCCTGTCGCTCGACCCTCGCCTGGCTGGGCGAGGCGCAGAAGCGCTGGGGCGACGAGGTCACCATCCTCGGCGTGGCGGTGGAATCCGAGGAAGCGAACATCCGCGCCATGGTCGAGTCGCTGAAGCTGCCTTACGCCAACGCCATGGGTTCACCGGAGATCGCCGTGAAGTTCGGCGACATCGTGAGCGTGCCCACGTTGTTCGTGTTCGACCGCCGCGGCAAGACGGTGCGAGTCTTCTACGGCGCCCCACCCGACCTGCACGAGCGGGTTGAGTCGGCTATCGCAGCCGCGCTCCCGTTGGCGCCCCCTACATCCCCGGATACTTGATGCTGCCCACCAACTGGGCGATGTCGCTCAGTTCGTGGCGCTTCATGTAGTCGAGTAGGCCCGCTTCGATCTCCGCGTACACGGTGGGGCGGGAGAAGTTCATCGTGCCCACCTGCACCGCGCGGGCGCCGGCGATGAAGAACTCGAGCGCGTCGTTCGCGGTGGCGATGCCGCCGATGCCGATGATGGGGATCTTCACCGCACGCGCGGCCTGCCAGGTCATGCGCACGGCCAGCGGACGGATGGCGGGGCCGGAGAGCCCGCCGGTGCCGAAGGCGAGTTTGGGCTTCCGCGTCTCCACGTCGATGGCGAGGCCGAGAAACGTATTCACACAGGAGATGGCATCGGCGCCCGCCTCTTCGCAGGCGCGGGCGAGGACGGTGATGTCAGTGACATTGGGCGAGAGCTTGGGGATCACGGGCAGGGCGCTCGCCCTGCGTACCGCCGCCACCACCTCATGGGTCATCCGCGGATCGGTGCCGAAAGCGATGCCGCCCGTCTTCACGTTGGGGCAGGAGATGTTGATCTCGAGAGCGTGGA
>JAGNNV010000332.1 GCA_017990495.1 Vicinamibacteria bacterium | reverse complement strand
CCATGATCTTCTCGATCATCGTCATGCTCACCGAGAAGCTCACCATCAACATGGACAAGCTCTCCATCCTGCACTCGCCCTTCCTCCTCGGCCTCGTGGCCGGGGGCGCCGTCATCTACTGGTTCACCGGCGCCTCCATGCAGGCGGTGTCCACCGGCGCTTACCGCGCGGTCGAGTTCATCAAGAAGAACATGAAGCTCGATTCGGGCGCCACCAAGGCCTCCGTCGAGGATTCCAAGAAGGTCGTGGAGATCTGCACCAAGTACGCGCAGAAGGGGATGTTCAACATCTTCCTGACCATCTTCTTCATCACTCTGTCCTTTGCCTGCTACGAACCGTTCTTCTTCATCGGCTACCTGATCTCCATCGCCCTGTTCGGGCTCTACCAGGCCATCTTCATGGCCAACGCGGGCGGAGCTTGGGACAACGCGAAGAAGATCGTGGAAGTCGAACTGAAGGAGAAGGGCACGCCCCTTCATGCCGCGGCCGTCGTCGGCGACACCGTCGGCGATCCGTTCAAGGACACCTCCTCGGTGGCCATGAACCCCGTCATCAAGTTCACCACGCTCTTCGGTCTGCTCGCCGTGGAGCTTGCCGTCGAGATGACCAGGGGCGGCCAGTTCATGCTGACCCAGGTCCTGGCCGTGGCGTTCTTCGCGGTGGCGCTCTTCTTCGTGCACCGCTCGTTCTACGGTATGCGCATCGACACCAAGCTGTAGTCGGGACGGCCTTCGGGTCGTCTCTTCAAAACAAGCCGTCCGGGCTCAACCCCGGGCGGCTTTCCTGTTTCAGCGCACGAGCTTCACGATGAGGTGTCGGGCCGGCGCGTCATAGAACCAGGCGCTGGTGGTCGAGCCGTTCACCGCAGCCTCGGAGCCAACCTCGGGCAGATCGCCAGACTGGTTCACGCGCACCGTGCCGCCCTCGATGCCGACCGCGGTGGGACGCGAGGTCACCCGACCGATCCGGTACAGGACAGGCACGGTGGGGCCGGGCACGGCGTCGAGGGTGATGCTCGTGCCCGACCGCACCGAAGTGAAGGTGCTCCAAACCGCGGTGGCGGCCTCGTAGTATCTGAAGGAGGTCGTCCCGTTTGGAAAGACGAGCACGGTGAGCGAACTCGCCGATTCGCGGGTGCCGTGGCCGGTGTAGTCGCGCTGAACCTCGAGGGGGATGATCGCGCCCAGGCGGAGAAACACGGGCTCCCGACCAAGCGGGACCGGTTCGCCGGTGATTTCGCCACTCACCGTCCGCTGCTCGTCCCAGTAGTCCACCCAGGTTCCGGGGGGAAGGCGGAAGTTGAGCGTCCTCGTGAACTCGGTGACGAGGGGCACGAAGATTTCATTGCCCACCCGCATCGTGTAGGGGCTGAAACCGGCGCGCAGAACGGCGCGGCGCGGGTCCTCGTGCATGCGCACCGCGTAAGACAGGAAGTAGGGGCGGAGTTCGCGGTGGAGCCAGGCCCAGTAGCGATAGACCCCTGCGAACCCTGGGCTGTACTCGGGCCGCCACGGGTCGGCGTTTCCGTAGGGCGTGTGGGCCATGACGGGTTGGAAGGCGCCGAAATGGAGGCGTCGATGGTAGGTCTCTTCATCGGGAGCGCCGGGGTTGAGGTACGCGTATCCGGTGAACTCGTTGTACGGGGCAGGCAGATAACGCGCTTTGGCGATCAATCGGGTGAAGCCCTCGCGCAGCCCCGCGAAGTCGTAGGAGAGGTCGCCCACATAGGCCGCGTTCGCGAAGCGGGAGAGGCCGGAGTTGGAGGTTGACGGCTCCCGGCCCTGGTAGGCCTTGGCGATGTTCTCCCAGTCGCCCGGAGAAGCGCCGCGCATGAAGCTCGCCACCTCCTCGAGGTCCTGGTCCGACGAGCCATCGTCGAGGTAGAAACCGAGCAGATTGCGTCCGAGCCGCGTCTGCAGGCGCTGGTACTGATCGTTCGCGTGACAGCCGCCCCAGAAATGGACGAGGGCGCGCACCCGATCACGGGACAACCTCTGGACCACGGAATCACCCAGCTTCCAGGAACAGCAGTCCGAGCCCGAACAGGTATTGGTGACGCTCGAGTTCCGGGAGGACCAGGCGCTGCCATCGAACAGATACACGCTCACCGGGATATCGAGGGCCTGCAGACGGTCCATCTGGCAGGTGAACTCCTGGGCCAGGTCGCGCGCCCCTCCACATCCGCAGGCTCCGAAATCCGGGCATCCGCTGCCCCACCACACGCCAAGAATGGCGCGGTTCAGGGCGTGGTCGCGAACGCCGGCCGCATCCGGGGGGATAGGCTCGATCTCTTCGATGTCTTCGGCCGCGACCTCGGTGGATGTCTCCTGCTTTCCGCAGGCCAGGGTCAGGCCGAGCAGCAGAGCGAGGACAGGTTTGGCGTCGAAGTGGATCATCTGTGCTCCCTCCCACCACGTTATGTCCGCGGGCCGAGTGGCGGGGAATCGTCAAGGCATGATCCATTTGCAGCCGAGGTAGCCAAAAAGGCCCTGTTCCATTTTCTGGTTTTAGGAGTAACTTCGTCACGTAGACGTAGCAAACCGGCCAAGTCGACCGGTCTCTTGAAGGGAGATCCCCATGAAGCCGCCCCTCCTCGTTCTCTGCGCCACGGATCTAAGCGAGGACGCTGATCTGGCCACCGTAGCCGCCAGCGACTTCGCCCGGCTCTTCGGTTCCCGGCTGGTCCTGGTCCATGCGGTTCCCTATCCCGCCCCGGCTCAGGTTCTCTTTCCCCATCTCATCCAGGGGACCATGGACCGCCTCATGGCCGTGTCGCGGGTGGCGGCGGAAACCGTTTCGACCCGGGTGGCGAGTCTGACGGGCCGCGCCGCGGAGGACATCGACGTGCGGGTCGACGTGGGCGCTCCCGATGAAGTGATCGTGGAAACCGCGGAGGAGGTGGGCGCCGATCTCCTGGTCATCGGTCTTGCGGGCAGCGACTCGGAGGGTCGTGGCCCGGGCGCCACCGCGGTGCGCATCGCGCGCCACGCTCACTGTCCGGTGCTGGTGGTGCGCAAGGGCCCGGTGAAAGGGCCTGTCCTCGCCGCTACCGACCTGTCGGATCCCGCTCAGGGCGCCCTGCAGATGGGGGCGCTGGTCGCGGCCCAGACGCTCGCCCCCATGGTCGCGGTGCACGTCGTCGATTATTCACCCGTGGTGGTGGTTCCCGAGGCCTTCGGACCCGGCATTCCCATTCCGGTCTCCGAGGAGGAGCACCAGGCCATCCTCAAGGCCGCGGGCGAAAAACTGGTGGAGGCCCTTTCCCATGTCGAGGTGAAGGCCGACCGTCTGGTGGAGGAAGGAACGCCCTCTGATCGTATCGTTGCCGTGGCGGAGCAGATCGAGGCCAGCCTCGTCGTGGTCGGCACCGCGGGCGGGGGCGGGTTGCGCAGGATGTTGCTGGGCAGCGTCGCCGAGGAGGTTCTCCGTCTCGCGCCCTGCTCTGTCCTGCTCGTACGTCATCACACTTCTGGAGGCCACGAATGAAGGATCCGAGACAAAGCAACGTGAGCGAATCGACGGTGGTTCTCGTCTGTCGCGACATCGTGCTCAACGGGGAAGACCGCACGGAGATCGAGCGGAGCGAGGCGGCCCTCGCCCATGTCTTTCCCAAGATCCATCGGATTGAGTGGACGGTTGCGGCCCGACCGCGAGCCGTCGAGGTCCATGCCCAGTTGCATGCGCGAGGAGGAGATTTCGAGGGTCGGGCGACGGAGAAGGACGCCCGCACCGCGTTTCAGATGGTGACCAAGAAGCTTCTGTCGCAGAAGCGAAAGCAGAAGTCGGCCACCCTCGGATCGCGTCGGGAGTCGCGCGCCGCCGAGGGTGATTGGTACTGAGACGTCGCGGCCCTAGGCGGGCTCCATCTCCAGTACGTTTTTCAAGACGCCGATCGAGGCGATCTCGACTTCGACCGTGTCCCCCGCCTTCATGAAGACGGGGGGATTGCGGGCGAAGCCCACGCCGCTCGGCGTTCCCGTGGCGATCACGTCGCCGGGGGAGAGCG
>JAGNNV010000331.1 GCA_017990495.1 Vicinamibacteria bacterium | reverse complement strand
AAGTGCAGGTCGGCTTCGGCCGGCTGGGTTCCCACTTCTGGGGGTTCGAGATGTTGGGCGTGGTTCCCGACATCGTGGTCCTCGGCAAGCCGATGGCGAACGGATTCCCTCTAGGGGCCCTGATCACCACCGAAGCCATCGCCAGGTCGTTCGCCAACGGGATGGAGTTCTTCAGCACCTTCGGCGGAAACCCCGTGGCCTGTGCTTCGGGCCTTGCCGTTCTCGACGTCGTGCGGGATGAAGGTCTGCAGGCCCGCGCGCTCGAGACGGGAACCCATCTGCTGGCGGGGCTGCGCGGTCTGATGGAGAAGCATCCGCTGATCGGGGATGTGCGCGGGGCTGGACTTTTTCTCGGTGTGGAGCTGGTGCGTGACCGTGTCACCCGCGAGCCGGCGACGGTTCAGGCGAAGGTGGTGGTGAACCGCCTGCGGGAGTTGGGCGTTCTTACGGGCACCGACGGCCCGCATGACAATGTCATCAAGCTGCGCCCACCGCTCGTTCTCACCCTGGCCGAGGCCGATCTGTTCCTCGCCACTCTTGACCGCGTTCTCGGTGAGGACCGCGCACAACCGAACTAAGCGCCGCGACTTTCAGTAGATCCAGAGTCGGCCGCCCCGGCGCAGCGAGCGTCCAGTCTGTGGAGCGACACACTCGACGCCGAACAGGGATCGCCGCTCCGGCGGCAGGCTGTGCAGGCGCAGCATCTCCAGCGGCGAGAACCGCGGCCGGAGGTCGGCCGGCGATTCGCCCACGATGATGTCGCGCCAGGCCCGCGACCAAACCCCGGGCCGCAGGTGGATGGGGTCGAAGGAGTACCAATCGCGCCGCAGATGGACGAAACGCAGTCCGCGGTCTGTGGCCAGGCGTTCGAGGCCGGCGTTCACCTGCTCGACCCGCTCGAACACCTCGTGACGGCGCAGCCGGCATGGGGGGAAGAAGAGCGACCGGAAGAAGAGGAAGGCGGCGGGCGAGAGTCGCCGGATGCTCTCCACCGGGAGATCGGTCAGCGCCACCTCCTCGGCATGCGGCCGCAGACGATCCGCTGCTTCCTCGACCCAGGCCAGAATCTGCGCGGGCGCCTCCCCGTAGAGGATGTCGTTTCCCACGTCGGTGATGAGGGCGCGGGTGGGCCTCTCGGGCAAACGCGTGAGTTCGGACCACAGCCCGGACTGCAGGATGCCCGGGAGAGTCCGCATGGCGATGGTGCTGGCCGCGCCATACGAACGTCCGTAACCGAGGGCGGCCATCACCTCGACGTCGTTGCCCCACGCGCTTCGCGCCGTGGCCAGGACGGTTTCGAACCCGAGGGTCAGGTTGCTGGCGCCAAGCGCCACGAGGCGCTTGATCGTCTAGTCCTCGGCGGCGAACCCGCTCGCCGCCCGGGCCCGCCACTTGGCCGCCCAGGAGAGGAGCTTCTCCGGAGGCATCGCCCTCGCGATGAAGTAGCCCTGGGCCACGTCGCATTCGGTTCCGCGGACGAACTCCCAGTCGCTCCGGTCTTCGACGCCTTCCGCCACCGCCAGCATCTTGAGTTGTTTGGCCAGACCCAGGCAGGTCCGGTACATCGTCTGCACCGTCTGGTCGGCGGCGGCACGATGCACGAAGCCCCGGTCGATCTTCAATTCCGAGAAGGGGATGTCCTGAAGCTGGGCGAGGGAGGAGTAGCCGGTGCCGAAGTCGTCGATGGAGAGCTGGAACCGCATGAGGTGGAGGCGGGTCAGCACCTCGAGGGGCGCGCGGATGTCCTGCATCAGCCGGCTCTCCGTCACTTCCACGATGACGTCCTTGGGCGCGATTCCCGCCCGCGCCGCCTGAGTGGCCGCGAAGTCGGCGAAGTCGAGGGACGAGAGAGCGTCGATGGAAACGTTGACGGCCATGCGGACGGGCAGACCGGCGTCCCGCCATATCGCGGCCTGGGTCAGCGCCTGCTCGAAGACAAACCGGGTGAGTTTGTGGATGAGGCCCGCATCCTCGGCCACGCTCACGAACTGCTGCGGAATCACCATCCCGTCGTGGGGATGGCGCCAGCGCACGAGAGCCTCAACCCCCACGAGTTCCCCGGTGTGCACGGCCACCTGCGGTTCGTAGTGCACGACCAGTTGATTGCCGTCGATGGCGAGATTGAGGTCGTCCGCCGAGTACATGCGCTTCCAGGCGATTTCAAACGTGCTCGAGGGCGGACGCCATCTCCGGAGCAATGCGTTCAGCTTGTCGACGGGCACCGGCTTCCGGACGTGACCGAGCACGCGGATGTGGTGAGCCTCGGCCAGCTTGTCGACGGTGCGGAGCACGCGCTCGTCTTCTCCGCTGACCAGGATCAAACGTCCTTCGAACTTGCGGTCGACGAGGCGCCTGATGAACTCGATGCCGTCCATGGCGGGCATGCCCAGGTCGAGCAGGATGAGGTCGGGCGCGCGATTTTCGTGGTCCATGCGGGCCAGGGCTTCATGCCCGCTCTGGGCGGTGGCCACGGAGGTGAAGCCCAGATGGACCAGCATCTGCGCATGGACCTTGAGCATCAGTAGCTCGTCGTCGAGGACGAGAATGCGGATCTCGGAATTTTCGGACATCTGGATTTGTGGCGCCTGCGCGAGGACGCCCGCACACTTCCGGTCTGGAAGTTCCGAAGCGGATGTTCGGTTCAAGCGAGCCCCCCGTCAACGCCGGGAGGACTCTACAACGATTCTGGGACCAGGGTTACAGCGCGCTGTTCCGCCTTGATCCAAAAAGCGTCACTCCGCGTGTTTCTGAGATTCGATTTTATGCCCGGGCCGTCGTCCAATCTGGTTCGGCCCTGGTGTACGATCCACCCACCCGTATGGACCAGTCCGAACCCAACCTGAAAGTGATTGATCGTCGCCACTTCACGGCCGAGGGTGAGTTGAAGGCCGAGGAATCATCGCCTTCCCAGGAAGCCGTTGCGGCGGCCGCGCCCGACGTGCCGGCCACGCCCATGGGGACTGACACCGGAGACGCTCACCCGGTGAGCTTCTCCTCCTTCATTGTCTCGCTCGCCACCCAGGCCGCCGATTACATCGGCGGGGAACAACGAGACCTCGGGGCCGCGCGCCAGATGATCAGCGCCCTCGAGATGCTCAAGGACAAGTCCGAGGGACGGCGCACCGACGAAGAGTCCCGCATCATCGAAGCCGTGCTGTTCGACCTGCGGCTCGCCTTCGTGGGCGCCACGAAAGGGGCGAGGGTCTGATGTCGCTGCTCCTTTCCTCGGCACTCGCCTCATTGATGCTTGGCCAGGCCGCGGGGGCCTCTCCGGCGCCGACGCCCGTGGCCACCGCCGTCGTCCCCGCCTTCACCACTCCCACCGATGATTTCGGCCCGGACCTGAAGGCCTGGCTCGACGCCACCAAACTCAAGGACCAGGAATCGGCCAACAAGGCGCTCGCCAGCATCCAGCGCCGTCGGGCCGAGCGCAACCTCGCATCGCTCGATGATGTGGCCGGGGTGGTCTCCGGCCGCTCAGAAGTTCAGGCGGGCGAAGGGACTCCTGCAGACTCCGTTGGCGGTCTGAGCGCCGCCCTCGACTTCGAACCAGATTCCGCGACCGCGATGGTCCGCAAGGCGCGGGCCGAGGGGAAAACCGGGGACGCCTGGCGCGCCCTCGACTTCGCTTCCGCGAACGCGCTCGAGAGTGGTCGCGTCCGCTCCTTCATGCTGCTTACTCTGCTGGTCATCGGCGGGCTGTTCGCGGCCGGTTTCTCCGTGGGCCAGCTCCTCCGCTACGCCGCTGTCTTCAGCCACGATGTCACCGAAGGGCTGCCCACGCCGCTCAAGCCCCTCGCCCTGGCCATGACCGTCATCTTCCTGGCCCTGCCCCTGGCTGTGCTCATGGGATGGGGATACCTGCCGTTCTGGTGGATCGCTCTGTTGTTCATTTTCGGCTCTCAGGCCGAACGAACCGTGTCCACCGTGGTGCTTTTGGGGCTGGTGTTGTGCAGCGCCGTTCTGCCTCTGGTCCTCAATCAACGGGCGGTTGACGCCGCGGTCCCCGC
>JAGNNV010000330.1 GCA_017990495.1 Vicinamibacteria bacterium | reverse complement strand
GCGCTGCTCGGCGGACACACCGTGCGCGATCCGGAGATCAAGTTCGGATACGCCATCACCGGCGTGGTCGAAGAATCGGCTTTGCTGACGAACGCGGGCGCCCACGTCGGGGACGAGCTCGTCCTCACCAAACCTCTCGGCACCGGCGTCATCGCCACCGCTCAGAAAAACGGCCGTGCGGCCCCGGCCTCGATCGAGGCTTCCAGCGCCAGCATGGCCAGGCTCAACCGGATTCCCGCCGAACTCGCCCGGCGCTATCAGGCCCATGCCGCCACCGACATCACCGGGTTCGGTCTGATCGGCCATGCCCTGGGGATCGCACGTGAAAGCCGGGTTGGTCTCGAGATCGACCTGGCCGCACTCCCCCTCCTGCCCGGGGCCCTTGAACTCGCGGCCGATAACCAGGCCGGGGGCTTGAAGGCCAACCGCAAACAATTCACCGAGCGGGTAGAAAGCTCGGGCGAGCCGGATACGGCACGGCACACCCTCGTCTACGACCCTCAAACCTCGGGCGGGTTGCTCTTATGCCTCGCCCCCGATCAGGCCGACGCGTTGCTGCTCGAACTGAAGGATGCCCGGAAGATCGGTCGGGTGCGGGCGGCGAACCCCGGGAAAATCCTCCTTCTCGCGTGATATCCTGACCCCCAAGCGTCCGAGACATATGGACCGTCCCCGGGGAGGCTTCGATGGCCGACCCTAGCCCGCCCCTAAGCCCAATTGAGCCGCGCGGCCCGCATGCGCCGGTTCTCCAAGAAACCGCACTCCAAGCTTGAACTACTCACAATCCGCCAGGCGCTACGCCCGGGCCATCATCGAAACCGCGACCGACACCCGCGCGGTGCGCGACGAACTTCTCGCCATCGACGCCACCTTGAAGGCGAACCCGGCCCTCCTCGAAGCCCTGTCCAATCCCGCGGTGCCCTCGACCAACAAGAAGGCGATCTTCGCCGCGGTATTCGAAGCCCCGACCGCCCCCATCCCCAAGCTCTTCGAAATGCTCATCGACGGTGCGAGGGTTGAGCTGATCCACGAAATCGTGAAGCGCTACCGCGACGAATGGAACGCCCGCAACAACGTCCACTCGGCCCGGGTCACCAGCGCCATCGCCCTCGACGAGGAGGGCGAAAGGCAGGTGCGGGCGGCCATCGAAACCGCGGTATCAGGCGGCGTGGAGATGGAAACCACCATCGATGCGTCGCTGGTGGGTGGCCTCAAGGTCGAGGTCGACGGTCATCTGTTCGATGGCACGGTCAAAGCCCGCCTCAAGGCCCTGCGCGAGCATCTTCTCTAAGGTTCCCGAAAAGCAGTTTTCCGAAGGACCGCGACGTTTCTTTCCCCATACCCAAAACCAGGAAAAATCGAAGAAGCCCCAATGGAAATTCGAGCCGAAGAAATCACCAAAGTTCTAAAGCAGCAGCTCGCGGGTTTCTCCGCGGGCACCGACACCGCCGAGATCGGAACCGTTCTCTCCGTCGGTGACGGCATCGCGCGGATCCATGGACTCACCAACTGCATGGCCGGCGAACTGCTCGATCTCCCCCACGGCGTCCGGGGCATGGCCCTGAACCTCGAAGAGGATTCGGTGGGCGCGGTTCTCCTGGGCGACTACACGCTGATCCGCGAGGGCGATGAAGTACGCCGCACCTCGCGCATCATGTCCATTCCCGTCGGCCCTGAACTCGTGGGCCGGGTGGTCAACGCCATCGGCGAACCCATCGACGGCAAGGGCGCGATCGCCACCACGCGTTTCGGCGAAGTCGAAGTCATCGCCCCCGGCGTGGTCGACCGGCAGCCCGTGCGCGAACCCCTCGAAACCGGCGTCAAGGCCATCGACGCCATGGTCAACATCGGGCGGGGCCAGCGCGAACTGGTCATCGGTGACCGCCAGACCGGCAAAACCGCGGTGGTCATCGACGCCATCATCAACCAGAAGGGCAAAGGCGTCATCTGCATCTACGTCGCCATCGGGCAGAAGCGCTCGACGGTGGCCCAGGTGGTGAAAACGCTCGAAGACTTCGGAGCCATGGACCACACCATCGTGGTCGCGGCAACGGCGTCCGACCCGGCCCCGTTCCTTTATCTTGCGCCCTATTCGGGCACGGCCATGGGCGAGTACTTCCGCGACAACGGCCAGCACGCCCTGTGCGTGTACGACGACCTTTCAAAGCACGCCGCGGCTTACCGCGAGATCTCGCTCATCCTTCGCCGCCCGCCCGGCCGCGAGGCGTATCCCGGCGACGTCTTCTACCTCCACAGCCGCCTGCTCGAGCGCGCCTCCAAGCTCTCGGCCAAGAAGGGCGGAGGCAGCCTCACCTCGATTCCCATCATCGAGACCCAGGCCGGCGACATCTCGGCCTACATCCCGACGAACGTCATCTCCATCACCGACGGTCAGATCTTCCTCGAAGCCGACCTCTTCAACTCCGGCATCCGCCCGGCCATCAACGTCGGCAACTCGGTCTCACGCGTCGGCGGTTCCGCCCAGGTCAAAGCGATGAGGGCGGTAGCCGGTCGTCTCCGCCTCGACCTCGCCCAGTACCGCGAACTCGCGGCCTTCGCGATGTTCGCCTCCGACCTCGATAAGAGCACCCAGGCCACCCTGGCCCGCGGTCAGCGCATGACCGAATTCCTGAAGCAGGATCAGTACTCCCCGCTCTCCCTCGAAAAGCAGGTGATCGGGATGTACGCCGGCATCAACGGCTTCCTCGACGGTTACGCCGTGAGCGACGTCCGACGCTACGAGCGCGAACTGCACGCCTTCCTCGATGCGCGCCACCCCGGTCTGCTCAAGGAGATCGCGGAGAAGAAGGACCTCACCAAGGAGTTGACCGAACAGGTGAAGGCCGTCCTCGCCGAGTTCGCGGATCTGTTCCAGGCAAAGGCGTAAGCGCCCAGGCCTTCAAGACACCAAAGAGACCAAGAGCATGCCCGCGCTCATAGATATCCGTCGCCGCATCCGCAGCGTGAAGAACACGCAGCAGATCACCAAGGCCCTGAAAATGGTCTCGGCCGCGAAACTGCGTCGGGCCCAGGAGTCCATGTTCGCGGCGCGCCCCTACGCGCGTACCATGGCCCAGGTCCTCAAAGACGTCGCCTCTCGCACCGAGGGCGAGGAGAACCACCCCCTCTTCCGCTCGACCTCAGGCACCGGCAAGGTCCTCGTCATCGTGGTCACCGCCGACAAGGGTCTGTGCGGAGCCTTCAACTCCTCCCTGCTCCGGGTGGCCCAGCGTTTCCTGACCGACAACGCGAATCGTCCGATCGAGGTCGACGCGGTGGGCCGCAAGGGCCGCGACTTCCTTCGACGGCGGACGACGGTTCGCAAGGAGTACATCGGCGTTTTCCAGTCGCTGAAGTACACCAAAGCCCAGGAGATCGCGCAGTCCGCCATCCAGGCTTTCCTCGATCACGAGGTCGACGAGGTTGTGCTTCTGTACAACGAGTTCAAGAGCGTGATCCAGCAGCGCATCGTCACCCAGCGCCTCCTGCCCCTCGACGCCGTGCACGGCGAAGAGAAGGGAACGCAGGAATACGTCTACGAGCCAGCCCCCCGGACCATCTTCGACAAACTCCTGCCCAAGGTCGTCGAGATCACAGTCTGGCAGGCGTTGCTCGAATCAAATGCGGCCGAACACGGCGCCCGCATGGCGGCCATGGACTCGGCCACTCGCAACGCGTCACAGACCATCGACAGCCTGACCCTTTATATGAACAAGGTGCGACAGGCCGCGATCACCAAAGAAATCATCGAAGTCGTTTCGGGCTCGGCCGCGTAAGGCGCCACCCCAAACCACCGACCCCCTTCCCCAGAAAAACGAAAGAACAACGGAAAGAACCCATGGCCTCAGAGAACATCGGTCGAGTCATTCAGGTGATCGGTCCCGTGGTGGACATCGAGTTCCCGAACGGCGTCCCGGCCATCTACAACGCGGTGAACATCGAGGGCGGGAACATCCGGGTCGTGGTCGAAGTGGAACAGCACCTCGGCGAGAACCGGGTCCGCTGCGTGGCCATGCAGCCGAC
>JAGNNV010000070.1 GCA_017990495.1 Vicinamibacteria bacterium | reverse complement strand
TTTTCGACAGGAGATCACGGACCCGCTGTCTCCCGCTAAGAGTCGCGACGTGAGGAGACTTCTGAATTCCGCCCAGGAGGAGAGCAACAAATGAGGGTTGCAATATCTGTTTCAATCGGTCTCGCCATCGGTCTGTCGGCGCTGCCCGCCCACGCCCGAGAAGCCACGACCGCCGGCCGCACCGTCCTCGCGGACCTGCGGCAGGAAACCGGCGACACGTCCACCCGACTGGTCATTGCCGGCTCGGCCAGGCCGAGCTTCACTCACCACAGCCCGGATCCGCTCAGCCTGGTGGTCGACATCGCCGACGCGGATTCCACAAGGCTCCCGGCCCGGCTGGAAGTCGCGACCCGCGAGGTTGAGTCACTTCGGGTCTACAGCCTGGTGCGCGGCGATGGGCGAACCACCGCTCGGGTCGAAGTCCGACTGGCGGCCATGGCACCGTACACGGTCGAGGAGGCGGGGAATGATGTCGTGATCACGGTCACGCGCCCGCCCAACGGTCGGCCCGTCGCGCTGCCCGCTCCGGAGAAGGCGGCCCAACCCGCCGTCGCTCCCGTCCGGATCGCGACCCCGGTCCTCTCCACCGATGCATCGCCCAAGGCGACCCGCATCTCGGGCGTCACCCGCCTGACCGATGGCCAGACGGGCTATCACGTGGCCGGCAACGGAACCCTGCGTCCCGAGGCCTTCTTCCTCAAGAACCCGAACCGACTCGTGCTCGACTTTCCTGAGGTGGTGACGGTGCGTGGGCAGAGCCTGCCCGAAGCGATCGCCCCGGTGAAGGGAATGCGTCTCGCCCAGTTCAGCGCCGCCCCCCCCCGGGTCGCCCGCCTCGTGCTCGAAGTCGACGGCCGCTCGCCTTACCGTCTCGTTCCCGACGCCAACGGCGTGGCCATCGTGTTCGGCGAGGGCGCTCCCGCCGCGCCCGCGCTTCTGGGCGCTCCCTCCAAGCTCGTCGAGCCTGAAGTCACGATCCCGGTGGTCCAGAAGGAACCGGTTCCGCTCGAGAGCCCCGCGCCGGCGCAGGCCGCTCCGGCTTCCGCGCCCTCCATGCAGTCTTCCGCGACCAGCGCGGTGGCCGCGAACCCCAACCTGAAGCCGATGGTGGTCGCCGAGCCGATCGCACCGCAGACCGCCAAGAACCAGGGCATGGCCTCGGCCAGCGAGCAACCGGGCAAGTTCACCGGTCATCCGATCAGCCTCGACTTCAAGGACGGGGACATCATCGACCTCTTCCGGCTGATGTCGGAGATCTCCGGTCTGAACATCATCGTCAACCCGGGTATCTCCGGCAAGGTCAGCCTGTCGGTGAAGGAGGTGCCGTGGGATCAGGCGCTCGACCTCATCCTCAAGACCCAGGGTCTCGGCTACATCGTCGACGGAAACGTGGTCCGCATCGCGAAGCTGGCCGACCTGAAGCGCGAGGAGCAGGAAATCCGCGACTTGCAGAAGGAGCGCGAACTATCCGGCCAGCAGACGTCGTGGCAGGGACGCCTCTCCTACCTGGATACCGATCAGGTCAAGAGCGTGGTGGAGAAGACCGTCCTCTCCGACCGCGGCACCTTCACCGCCATCGGCACCAGCCCCGTGTTCATCGTGCGCGACCTGCCTGAGCGTGTCGAGGCGGCCAAGCGTCTGGTCCTGGAGCTTGATCGTCCGAGCGCCCAGGTTGAGATCGAAGCCCGCATCGTGGTGACGAGTCGGAACTTCTCCCGGCAGCTCGGCGTGCAGTGGGGCTTCCTCAATCAGCAGGTGCCGCAGTACGGCAACACCACAAACCTCGCGTTCCCGAACTCGATCGTCCTGAACGGTCAGGGCGTCGGAAGCACGGGCGGCCTGCCCGCCGACCAAGGAGGCCTCGCCACCAACGCGGGCATCGGCACCACATCGGGTCGCGGCTACATGGTCAACCTGCCCGCCGCCGGCGTCAACTCCGGTATCGGCATCTCGATGGGGAACATCCTGGGCAGCTTCAACCTTGACGCTGCGCTCACCGCGGCCGAGAACTCCGGACGCGCGCGGATCATCTCGACCCCTCGCATCACCACCCAGAACAAGGTCGCCGCGGAAATCAAGCAGGGCGTCCAGATTCCCTACCAGACGGTTTCGAACGGCACGGTCACCGTGGCCTTCAAGGACGCCGGCCTGTCGATGAAGGTCACGCCCCAGATCACGGATGCCGGCACGGTGTTCATGCAGGTGGTGGTGGACAACTCCTCGCCTGACTTCGGCCGGGTGGTCGGCACGGGCGCGGCCGCGGTTCCGCCCATCAATACCCAGTCGGCACAGACGTCGGTGCTGGTGAAGGATGGAGCGACCACCGTCATCGGCGGCATCTATCAGGGCCAGGAGACGCTGGCCAAGCAGAACACGCCGTTCCTGGCGCAGATCCCGATTCTGGGTCTGCTGTTCAAGAACAGCTCGACGCAGAGCACCAACAACGAACTCCTGATCTTCATCACGCCCAGGATTGTGCGCTAGGTAAGGGGAAGAGGAACCATGACTCGAACATATTTCAAGAAGCTCACCGCCGGTCTGACCGTGCTCGCCACCGCGGCGACCATGTCGGGTTGCTCGGCGGGGTACTCGACGGACAACAACTCCACCGTCTTGCTCATCATCGCCGGCATCAATGGTGGGGATGTCCTGAAATCGGACGTTCTCACGAACGATGGCGTGTTCAACGATCAAGTCGAAGTGGCGATTGCGGTCCGGTTCAAGAACCCGAACATTCCGACGGTGCCGCAGATCCCGAGCGCCGTCGTCATCGATCGCTACGAAGTCAAGTACCGTCGCTCTGACGGCCGAGGGGTTGAGGGGCAAGACGTCCCGTATACGATCTCAGGCAACACGACCGCGGCCTTCGACGTCAAGACCAGCGGAACCGACCCCTTGATCCTCGAGGTGGTGCGCCTGCAGGCGAAGCTCGAGCCGCCCCTTCGGAATCTTGTCGCGGTTGCCGCCGACGGCGGCGGCGGCGGCGGCCTGATCGTCACCATGTTCGCGGACATCACGCTCCACGGACACACCATCTCGGGGCAGACTGTGTCCGCCAAGGGGACCCTGCAGATCGACTTCGCCAACTTTGGTGGTTAAGCCGATGGATACCAAGGCTAACCCGAAGGCAACGAGTATTTCCATGCGGAGCAGCACAATGAACAAGAGAATCACGTCCATTCTGTTGACCTGCGGCCTGACGTTGCAGGGCTGCGGCCTCGACAAGGTGGAAGTCCCCACCGGCCTTACGGGTCCATCCGCCCTGGGCATCGACCTGAGGGTCGTGGCAATTCCCGACATCCTCGTCGCCGACGGCATTCAGACTGCGGTTGTGCAGGCGGTGGTTCAGGATCAGAACGGGCAACGGGTATCCGGGAAGGGCGTCGTCTTCACCATCCTGGATGAGTCCGCGAGAACGGCCGAGATCGGCCAGCTCACGAGCTCCACGGGCGCCCGGGTCTACGGATCCACGACCATTACGAGCAACTCGAGCGGTATCGCTCAGGTTGTCTACACCACCCCGGAACGACGTGACTTCACGGCCAACAGCCGCGTCATGGTCGGGGCCCGGCCGGTGGGCACGGACGCCACCGCCGCGCCGTACTGGACGGTCTCGATCGAGCTGCGCTCGGCCGAGCCCCGCCGCTTCCCCCAGGTTTCGGGCAACACCTCGCCGGTCTGCAACTTCAACGTGGCTCCGAACAACCCCATCAACAAGGAGGGAACGGTGCTGCGGTTCTCGTCCACGGCGAACGACCCAGACGGCTTCATCACCCGGTACGAATGGTACTTCGGGGACGGCACCTCGTCCTCCGGCGCGGAAGGCCATATCGATGTCCAGAAGGGCTACCCGCTCGCCGGCACGTACACGGTCACTCATATCGTGACCGACAACGTGGGCTCGCAGTCATCCTGCGTCGCGACGGTGACCATCGTCCCCTAAGGCGGTTTCCCATCCCCCCAAAGAGGGCCCGGCTGTTGTAGGCTTCCTGCAGCACCGGGCCCTCGACTTTTTGGGGTGATCCGGACGCCACACCAAGCCCCCCATGGACGAGAACCACCGAACCGCCGAGCTTCGCAGGAAGCTCGAAAAGGACCCCGCCTCCCGGCTCTTCGCTCAGCTCGCCGAGGAACTGCGCAAGGACGGACGACACGAAGAAGCGATTGCGGTGGCTCGCGGCGGCCTCGAGAAGAACCCCAACTATCCCTCCGCCCGGCTGACGTTGGCCCGGGCGCTTCTTGACTCCGGCCAGCCCGCCGAGGCCCGCCCCGAACTCGAGAGCGTGGTTCGATCCTCGCCCGACAATATCCTCGCCGGTCGTCTGCTGGGCGAGGCCCTTGCCGAACTGGGCGAAACCGCACTGGCGATCAAGCAGTTCGAGCGCGCTCTGGTGTTCGTGCCGGGCGACAAGGCGATCACCGAACGTCTCGCTGAGCTGAAGGCCCAAAGCGCCGCGCCTGCTCCCCCTGCTCCAGTGGCCGCGCCGGCCCACGCTCCGCTCAACGCTTCCGGCGGCCTTGAGACGCGGGCCGTGCCACCCTCTCCGGTAGCTGAAACGGCCCCGAGCGTTCCGGAGCTCATGACGCTGGAGATGCCCGAGGCGCCAGCGCCCGTCGACATGGCGTCGGCCCCGGCCCTCGACCGCGATCTGGCGTCGGGCACCTTCAGTCCGGGGTCGCTGAACGTGGTCGATCTGCAGAGGCACTTCGAGGCGGCGGCGGCGGCCGAGAATGTCACCGCACTTCCCGCCCCGGTCGGCTCCTCGAACGACCTCGAGGCGACCATCGGCACCGGCGACCTTCCGGCATTGACGATGCCGGAGGATCCGGACGCGGTGGACGCGACCCTGAATCTCCGCGTCTCGCCGATGCTGGAGGAGGCGCCCCCGGCCCTTCCCCCGACGACGGATGTTTCCGCCGAGCCGGCGATGCCCGAAATTGCCGAGGCGTTTGATGATGCGGCGGAGATGGCGCCACTCGAGGCTCCGGAACTGCCCTCGATCGAGATGCCCGATGAGGCCGCCGATCCGGGAGGCGCCACACTGCCTCTGACCAGTATGACTCTGGCCGATCTCTACCTGCAGCAGGGCCTCAAGCAGGAAGCAAGCGCCGTGTTGTCTCAGGTCGTTCGGGACGAACCTGAGAACGCCGCGGCTCACTCTCGTCTCGCTCAGGTGTCCGCCGAGGTCGCAGCCGAGGCCCCAGGCCCGGTCACCGAGGCCGCTCCTGAGTTCAAGGTGGCCGAGACGCTTCCGCCCCGCGCCGCTCCCGCCCCGCCCGCCGCGGTGATGGCCGCGCCGCCGCCACCAACCGTCCGGACCCGCGCTCAGGTTCACGAGCGCGCCATCCGAACGCTGAAGGCATTCCAGAGCGCGGTCGAACGCGAGGCGCTCCAGCAGAAGGCGAGCGAGCGGAGCGCGTTTTGATCCGCCCGCTTGGCGCCGCGTTTCCCGTTCCACAAGGAGCCACCAGGCCATGAGTGTTTTCGATACCGCGCTCGAACAGGTCGTCACCCGGGTTCCCGAGATCCGCTTCGTCACCCTCACCGACACCGAGGGCATCGAGGTCGCGCGGAAGTCGGTGCGCACCGACCAGGCCGCGCAGAGCCTGGCCAGCGAATACACCACCGTCCTCCGCACCGTGGTGGGGATGGCCAAAGAGCATGGCCTCGGCGCCCTGCGCGAACTGCAGATCGGCACCGAGAAAACCACCGCTTTGCTGGTGGCCATCACCGCCGAGTACTATCTGGTAGCGCTTCTCGAGCCAGACTCCATCACCGGTCGGGCTCGCTTCCACCTTCGGATGGCCGGACTCGAACTTGAACGCGAGTTCGCGTAAGGTCTAGCCCGTTCTCGCCGGAGAACGGCGCCTTCAGGTTGCGGCGCCTGCTCGGTCCGGCCACTAGGGAGTGCTGATTCCATTGGAACTTGAAACACTGAAGTCCGTCCTGTCCATGATCGAGGGGACCGACATCGTCGAGGTCGAACTCGAGGAGGCCGGGCGCAAGGTCCGCGTGCGACGCGGGGAGGCGGCGCGCGTCTCCTCGCCGGCCCCGGCGCCTGCTCAGGTCTTCCACGCCCCCGCTCCCGCTCCCGTGGCCGCTCCGGCCGCCGTGCCGGCGCCGCCCCCGGTGGCGGAGGTCCCCGCCTCGCACCACATCATGAAGTCGCCCATCGTGGGCACCTACTACCGCTCCTCCGATCCCACCGCGCCTCCGTTCGTCAAAGTGGGCGACACCGTCCGCAAGGGCCAGGTTCTCTGCATCGTCGAGGCCATGAAGCTCATGAACGAGATCGAGTCCGACGTCGCGGGCGAGATCATCAAGGTCCACCCCGAAAACGGACATCCGGTCCAGTTCGGCGAGCCGCTGTTCACGATCAAGACGGCTTGAGCGGGATCTCCACGCGTCCCGGCAAAGTCTCCATGCCCGGACCACCTGCTGCCCGACTCTCCTAGATGTTCAAAAAAGTTCTGATCGCCAATCGCGGGGAGATCGCCCTGCGCGTCATCTGGGCCTGCAAAGAGCTGGGCCTGAAGACGGTCGCCGTCTATTCCGAGGCCGACCGCAACTCTCTCCACGTCAAGTTCGCCGATCAGGCCATCTGCATCGGCCCCGCGCGCTCCAAAGACTCCTACCTGAGCGTGCCCGCCATCATTTCGGCGGCAGAGATCACGGGCGCCGACGCGATTCACCCGGGTTATGGGTTCCTGGCCGAGTCGTCCTACTTCGCCGAGGTCTGTGAAGCCTGCCGGATCACCTTCATCGGTCCTTCGCCTCAGGCCATTCGCCTGATGGGAGACAAGAGCCGGGCCAAGAAGGCCATGATCAAGGCGGGCGTGCCCGTGGTCCCCGGATCTCCCGGCATCCTCGAGAACGAAGAGCAGGCGATCGGCGTGGCCAAGGACATCGGCTATCCGGTCATCGTCAAAGCCTCTGCGGGCGGCGGCGGTCGCGGCATGCGCATCGTCCGCGACGCCAAAGATCTCGTGGCCGCCTTCCGGGCCGCCCAGGCCGAGGCCACCGCCGCCTTCGGCGTTCCCGACCTCTATATCGAGAAGTTCATCGAGCAGCCGCGGCACATCGAGATTCAAGTGATGGCCGACCAGCGGGGCAACGTGGTCTCCCTGCACGAGCGCGAGTGTTCGATCCAGCGCCGCCATCAGAAGCTGATCGAGGAAGCGCCGTCTCCCGCCGCGCTGATGAACGAGAAGCTGCGACGCCGCATGGGCAAAACCGCCACCGACGCGGCCGCCGCGGTCAACTACTCCAACGCCGGCACCATCGAGTTCCTCCTCGATGCCCAGGGCAACTACTACTTCATGGAGATGAACACCCGCATCCAGGTGGAGCACGGCGTCACCGAACTCGTCACCGGCCGCGACCTCGTGAAGGAGCAGATTCTGGTGGCCGCCGAACAGCCGCTCTCATTCAGGCAGGCCGACGTGGGCCTCGTGGGTCACGCTCTGGAGTGCCGCATCAACGCCGAGGATCCGCGCACCTTCGCCCCCTCGCCCGGGTTGATCAAGCATTTCTGGGTTCCGGGCGGCCCAGGCATCCGCGTCGACACCTTTGCTCACGAGGGATGCGAAGTATCGCCCTACTACGACAGCATGGTGGCGAAGCTGATGACCTTCGGCAAAGACCGCACCGAGGCCATCGCCCGCATGCGCCGCGCTCTCGACACCATGGTCGTCGAAGGCATCAAAACCTCGATCCCGCTCCAGCGTCAGATCATGGACGATCCCGACTTCATCTCCGGCAAGCTCGACACCGGCTTCATGGAGCGGTTCCTCAAGCGCACCGCTCCCATCTGAGCGCGGCCGCTTCCATGGATCCCGCGGACGCGCCCCGGCTGCCTTCGCAGCCGTTTCTCTACGCCATCATCAACGCCTCGATGGCGGGCTCGCGTTCGCTCACCGAGTGGGTTCACCTTCTTGCCGGGCCCGATCGAGCCTCGGTCGTGCAGTGGCGATTCAAGGGGCTCACTGACGGCGAGGCCCTCGCGGGCGCCCGGGAGTTGCGCGCGGCCACCCGGGAGGCCGGAGTTCTCCTCTTCATCAACGACCGCCCGGACATCGCCCGCATGGTCGAGGCCGACGGCGTCCACGTGGGCCAGGGCGATCTCGAAGCATCCGATGTGCGCGCCCTTTTGCCCGACGCTCTCATCGGCGTCTCCACCCACAACCCGCATGAGTTCGAGGCGGCGCTCCGCCTGCCCGTCGACTACATCGCGGTGGGGCCGGTCTTCGGCACCACGTCGAAGGCGAATCCCGACCCGGCCGTGGGGCTCGAGTTCGTGTCGTGGGCCCGGGCGCGCACCGCGAAGCCCCTGGTGGCGATTGGCGGGATCAACGCCGCGAATGCGTCAAGTGTGATCGGCGCGGGAGCGCTTGGCCTCGCGGTGATTTCGGACCTGATGCAGGCGGACGATCCGGCTGAGGCGGCGCGGCGGTTCCAGGCTGCGATCAGGCCCGAACAGGCGCGATAACATTGCGGGCATGACTGCCCGCATCCTGGATGGAGCCGCCATCGCGCGGCAGATTCGTGAAGAAGTGAGAACCGAGGCTCTGGCCTTCGTTAACGCGGGCGGGCGCAAGCCGGGCCTCGGCGCGCTGCTGGTGGGCGACGATCCGGCCTCCCATATCTACGTGGCCAGCAAGACCAGGGCCTGCGAGGAACTCGGGCTGCACCACGTGACCGAGCGGCTGGCCGCCTCCGCCACCACTGATGAGGTGCTGGCGGTGGTCGAGCGATTCAATCAGGACCCGAGCATCCACGGCATCCTGGTCCAGCTTCCGCTTCCCAAGCAGGTCGACGCGATCCGTGTCCTCGACGCGGTGTCGCCGCGGAAGGACGTCGACGGATTTCACCCCGAGAACGTTGGCCTGCTCTCGCAGGGCCGCGTGCGATTCGCGCCCTGCACCCCGGCCGGGGTGATGCAGATGCTGGGACGGGAGGGCATCGACCCGAAGGGCAAACACGCCGTTGTGGTGGGGCGGAGCGACATCGTGGGCAAGCCCATGGCTCTGCTTCTCCTCCACGCCCACGCCACCGTCACCATCGCCCATTCCCGCACCAAAGACCTGGCCGCGGTCACCCGCACCGCCGACATCCTCGTGGCGGCGGCGGGGAAGCCTGCGCTGCTCCGGGCCGAACACGTCCGCGAGGGCGCCGTGGTGGTCGACGTCGGCATCCACCGAATCTCCACTCAGGAAGAAGCCAACGACATGCTCTCGCCCGCGCGTCTGGCGAAGTTCGATCCGGCCAAGGGCTCGGTGGTGGGCGATGTCCATTGGCCATCGGTGTCCGAGGTGGCGTCCGCGCTCACCCCGGTGCCGGGCGGCGTGGGTCCGCTGACCATCGCCATGCTCATGTCGAACACACTGAAGGCGGCGAAGCTCTTCGCCGGCCATTGAGCGTGTCGGAAACCAGGCCGTACCGCGTTGGTCTCACGGGCTCGATCGCTTCGGGCAAGTCGACGGTCGCGCGCCGGCTCAAAGACCGGGGCATCCCCGTGATCGACCTCGACAAGGTGGGCCACGAGGTCCTGCGCAAGCGCCACGAGGCCTTCGAGCCGGTGGTGGCGGCCTTTGGCGCGGACATTCTCGGCCCCGACGGTGAGATCGACCGCAAGAAGCTGGGCCACGTGGTGTTTGGCGATCCCGAGGCGCGCGAGCGGCTCAACCAGATCATGCATCCGAAGATCCGCGAGGAGGAGGCGCGCCGGGTGGCGGCCATGGCCGCGGATGGCGTGGTCGCGGTGGTCACCGAGGCCGCCTTGCTGATCGAGAGCGGCCAGAAGGACCGTTTCGACTTCTTCGTGGTGGTGGGCTGCGACCCTGACATTCAGATCTCGCGGCTCATGAAGCGCGATGGCAGCAGTCCCGAGGAGGCGCAGCGTAAGCTTTCGGCCCAGCTCACCTTCGAGCAGAAGAAGGCCTCGGCCAACTACGTCATCGACACGAGCGGCGAAAAAGAAACGACGCTCGCCGAAGCGGACAAGCTCGCCGACGAAATTCTGAAACGCGCCAAAGGCTAATCCCGGAGCTCGATTCCCATCGAGGCGAGGGTGGGGACGAGGGTTTCACGGGCCCGCAGGATCGATTCGATGAACTCGCGCAAGGCGCCGCGACCGCCCTGGTTTTCAAGGACCATGAAGGCCGCTTCCTTGAGAGCCATGGGCGCGTCGGCGGGAACGGCGGAGAGGCCCACGCGCTGCAGCACCGGGAGATCGGGGTAGTCGTCGCCGATGTAGGCGACTTCGTGAGCCTGCAGCGATTTCTCGGCCAGTATCTCCTCGAGCACTCTCGCCTTGTCCATTGAGCCTTTCACCACGCTCATTCCGAGCATCTTCGCCCGGTGGGCGACGGCGTTTGACAGGCGGCCGGTGATGATCCCGGTCTCGATGCCCGCGGCATGGGCCATCACGATGCCGTAGCCGTCCTTCACGTTGAAGACCCGGGCCTCCTCGCCGTCGGGCATGATGAAGATGGATCCGTCGGTCATCACCCCATCCACGTCGGTGAGGATGAGTTTCAGACGGAGGCAGCGCTCCATGAGCAGTCGATCTTTCATGCGCCGATCCTAATCGCCCCGGGGCTTGTGAATGGACCTCGCCTTCGCGCAGACTTGGGCCCTTGCTGGAACCGGATGGTCAACAAACGGGCCGTGCCTCGCCGCTGGAAGGCAAGCGGCTGCTTGTCGTGCTCGGCAGTTATCGCAGCAAGCGCCACATCTACGAGCACGCGCGGGACCTTGGGGTTCGCCTGGTGGTGCTGGATGGCCCCGGTCACTGGGCGGGCCGCGCGGAGGATGCGGATGGTGTGATCGAACGCCACCTCGCGGTCGACCTCGCGCCCTTCTCCACCTTCGTGGAACGCGCCGTGGCCGCGGTGGCTGAGTCCGGGAGCGCGGTCGATGGCGTGGGCACGATCGACGAGTTCGCCGGCGGTTTCGCGGCGCGGATCGCGGAGCGCCTCGGGCTGTCCTTCCACACGGTCGAGGCCGCCGACCTGGCCCGCGACAAACATCGCGTGCGGAAGGTGTGCGCGGCGGCGGGAATTCCGGGGCCGCGTTTCGCGCGCATCGAGAGCGCCTCAGACCTCGAAACGGCCGCGTCGGTCACGAGCTTTCCCGCGGTCTTGAAGCCGGTCCGCGGCGTCGGGTCGGTTCAGGCGTTCCGCGTGCGCGACACGGGCGAACTCCGAGCCGCCCACACACGCATCCTCGCGGAAGTGGGTGATGACCGGGGCGGGCCGCGGGAGAACCTCAGCAGCGACCGCGACTGGTTTGCGCTCATGTGGTCCGGCGCGCCTCACCTCACCCTCGAATCGTGGATCGAGGGGAAGAAGTACGATGTCGACCTCGTGCTTGACGAGGGGCGCGTGGTTTACGCCCACGCCACCGACGATCTCGAGCCCTGCGGTCTGCGTGATGTGCGACGGGTGGCGCCATCGGGCCTCGACCCCGTCGATGAAGTCCAAATGATCGACCATGCGGCCGACTGCGTCCGCGCCATCGGTTTCCGCCGCGGCGCCTTCAACGTGGAGGTGAAGCGCACCGCTGACGGTCCGCGCATGATCGAGGTCAACGGTCGACTCGGCGGCTACTCCACCACCGACATCCACCGCGAGGTCTGGGGCGTCGATCTGGTGGAACAGTGGCTCCGCCTTTCGCTCGGACTGCCGCCCGCCGTTGCCGAGAGCATCCCCACCGTTCATGTCGCGGAGTCCCTTCTTCCCGCGCCGCGATCCGGCGTGGTCTCGCGTGATGGCTTCCTCGACGACGTTCAGCGCGAGAGGGGAGTGGTGGCGGCGCGGCCGTGGGTGTTCGCGGGCGACGTCGTGGCCGGCGTTGAAACCGGCGCCCCCGACTGGCTGGGAGCGGTGCTCACTCGCGCGGCCAGCCGGGATGGGGCTCTGGCTGAACTCGACCGGGTGGTGAAGGGGCTCGATATCCCCGTGCAATCCGTCGGCTCATCGAAGTAAGATGCCACATTATCTGGTGGTCAAGATGACCCAGGCCACAACATAAGGAATAGCGTGATCAACGACTGGAGTTCCCACCGCGTCTTCGTGTTCTCCCCGTATCGGATGACCGCGGCCGGCCCCGAGAGCATCACGTACGGCGCTCCCGAGTTCAAGGCCGAAGTGGCGGGCTGGATGAGCGCGCTCGGCGCGTCCCACGTCTGGGTTGAGGTGACGCCTGAGACGTCGGCCAAGGAGATCGCACGCGCGCAGGAGGAGGCGACCCGCCGGCCCGTGGTGATCTTCAATCTCTGCGACGGCATCGAGGTCGATGGTTATCCCGGAATCAAGACGGTACGGGCGCTCGAGGCCAGCGGTCTGCCCTTCACCGGCGCCGACTCGGCGTTTTATGAACTCTCCACGCCGAAGACGTTGATGAAGCAGCGGCTGATCGAGCGGGGCGTCGCCACCTCGCCGTTTGTGGCCATCCGCGATCCTCACGCCGATGGAACCCGCGCGGGCGCGCTGCTGGGTTATCCCCTCATCATCAAGCCCGATGTGTCCGCCGCCAGTTTCGGCATCTCGATCAAGTCGGTGGTCCACGACGACGCGACGTGCGTGGCTCAGTCGAAGGCGACACTTTCGGGCGAGCGCGAGTTCGAGAACTACTACGAGGGCGTCTTCGCCGAACGCTTCATTCCCGGTCGCGAGTTCACTGTGTTGTGCGCGTCGGACCCGCTGGCTTTCCAGGGCGTGTTCGTCTACCCGCCGGTCGAGCGGGTGTTCCATAAGGCGCTGCCCGCTCACGAGCGCTTGCTCTCGTATGACCGCTATTGGGAGAAGTACGAGACCGAAGGCGCTTTGCCCGACCGCGCGCCCATCGCCCATTATGAGAGCGCGCCCGCCGAGTGGGCGCAGGCTCTGGCGACCCTGGCCCGCGAGGCCTACGTGGCCCTGGGCGGCGTGGGTTATGGCCGCGTCGACATCCGCCGCGATGAACGCACCGGCGAGTTCCTCGTTCTCGAGGCCAACTGCAACTGCGGTCTGTCCACCGACGGCGAAACTTCGGTGAGCTGGATCCTCCGCCTCTCCGGCGAGACCATGCCCAAGCTGCTCGATCGCATCTTCGAGGACGCGGTCCTGCGACGCGGGGCCGGGGTGCGGCCGACCGGACGCCGTCGCGCGGTTCGGGTCGAGGCGACCGCCGCCCTTTAGGGCGTCAGGCCTTCCGCGCCATCTGAGCGCGGAGGTCCTTGATCTTGTCGCGAAACTTCGCGGCCTGTTCGAAGTCGAGGGCGCGCGCCGATTCACGCATCAGCCGCTCGAGATCCTTGATGCCGCGCTCGATCTGCTCCGGGGTGCGGTAGCTCTTCGTGTCGATCTGACCCTTGAGCGCTTCCTTCTCCTCGGCCTTGCGCAGAGCCTCGTCGTTCACGCTCAGCAATTGCCCCAGGGTCTTTCGCACCGTCTCCGGGGTGATGTTGTGTTCGATGTTGTGGGCCTCCTGACGCGACCGGCGTCGGTCGGTTTCCGAGAGGGCCGCCTTCATCGAATCGGTCATCTTGTCGGCGTAGAGGATGGCTTTGCCGTCCACGTTTCGGGCCGCGCGCCCAACCGTCTGGATCAGCGATCCGGCCGAGCGCAGGAAGCCCTCCTTGTCGGCGTCGAGGATCGCCACCAGCGAGACCTCGGGAAGGTCGAGGCCCTCGCGCAGCAGGTTGATGCCCACCAGCACGTCGAACTCGCCGAGGCGCAGATTGCGCAGGATCTCCACCCGTTCGATGGCGTCGATGTCGGAATGGAGATAACGCACCTTCACCCCGAGTTCGGAGTAGTACTCGGTCAGGTCCTCGGCCATGCGCTTGGTGAGAGTGGTGACAAGCACACGCTGGTGAGCGGCCACGCGTGCGCGGATCTCCGCCAGCAGGTCGTCGACCTGGCCTTTGACCGGCCGGATCTCCACCACGGGATCCACGAGACCGGTGGGGCGAATCACCTGCTCGATGAACACTCCCTTGGTCCGCGTCATTTCGTAGGGCCCGGGCGTGGCCGAGACGTAGATCGTCTGACCGATGCGCTCCTCGAATTCCGCGAAGTTGAGGGGTCGGTTGTCGATGGCCGACGGCATGCGGAAGCCGTACTCCACCAGCGTCGTCTTGCGCTGACGGTCGCCTGCGGACATCCCGCGCACCTGGGGCACACTCTGGTGCGACTCATCGATGACGAAGACGGTGTCCTTGGGGAAGTAGTCGATGAGGGTAGGGGGCGGTTCGCCGGCGGCGCGTCCGGAAAGGTGGCGCGAGTAGTTTTCGATGCCGTGGCAGCTTCCGGTGGAGCGCAACATCTCGAGGTCGAACCCGGTCCGCTGACGCACGCGCTGGGCTTCGAGGAACTTGCCCTGGGCGTCGAGCGTCGGCGCGTGTTCGGCCAGTTCCGCCTCGATCTTCTTGATCGCGACTTCGAGACGCGGCCTCGGCGTGACGTAATGCGATGAAGGGTAGATGGCGATCTGGGCCAGCTTCTGCCGGGTTTTGCCGGTCAGGGGATCGAACTCGGTGATGGTCTCGATGACGTCGCCGAACAACTCCACCCGCACCCCGAAGTCGTCGTAGGCGGGCATGATCTCGATCACGTCGCCGCGCACCCGGAAGGTGCCGCGGACCGGGTCGATGTCGTTCCGGTCGTAACGCGCCTCGATCAACTTCTGGAGCATGGTGCCGCGGTCGAGAGTGTCGCCCTGACGGAGGAACAGGAGCATGCCGTAGTAGGCCTCGGGGGAGCCGAGGCCGTAGATGCAGGACACCGAGGCCACGATGATCACGTCGCGCCGCTCGAAAAGACTGCGCGTGGCCGAGAGGCGCATCTTCTCGATCTCTTCGTTGATCGTCGCTTCCTTGTCGATGTAAGTGTCCGACTGGGGCACGTAGGCTTCGGGCTGGTAATAGTCGTAGTACGAAACGAAGTACTCCACCGCGTTGTTGGGGAAGAAGCTCTTGAACTCCTGGTAAAGCTGAGCGGCCAGGGTCTTGTTGTGGGCGAGGACCAGGGCGGGGCGGTTCACGTTCGCGAGCACAGAAGCGATGGTGAAGGTCTTGCCGCTGCCGGTGACGCCGAGGAGGAC
>JAGNNV010000329.1 GCA_017990495.1 Vicinamibacteria bacterium | reverse complement strand
TTGAAAAGATTGGACTTAGGCGGAAGCCGCTTAGGAGCGCGAGCACTCCGTTCGCGACCGCGGTATCGGCGCTACCGCGATTGTGGGCATCAACGTGGTCATCCGCGGGGCCGAACACGAAGGTGGGCTCGCGACGACGGGCACGGCTCGCGCGTCGGCACTGAGCTCGCGAAACTTCGGATTCGTGTGCCTCCTTGCTCGCCTCGACTAGCGTGAACGTCGGTCAACGGACTGTGGCGACTCACGCTAGACGGCCCGTTCGTCTGCGACCCACCTCCGCGCCCGGCCCCGCTGCATCCTTGAATACGTGTGAGCGGTGGCCTGGTCGGCGGTCCGCGTCCGCGCTGCTGCCGCCACATCGCTTCTGGCGACGCGGGTAGGTACCTGCCCTAGCAGCTATTCAAGTATGGCCCGGCCGAAGGTGCGTTCTCCGACCGTCTCGGACATTCCTCAAACACTACGGACACCGTCCAACTGCCTGAGTCAGCCGCTTGGCGTGATCAGAGCGGTGGTGTCTGATGACCAATGTAGTGGCGTCCCGCCATGAGACCTCCGCCGGAATGTCACGGTAGGTACGAAATACGGGCTCCCAGTTCCAACCCACCCATCCACGAGACCCGACTTCGACGACAACTCCCCATGACGTCGTGGCGCCAGCGTCCCGCACAATGGTGCGCGCGCGAAACTCGTTTTGGGGCGATGACAGGTCAACGACGACCACCCGCGCCACACAGGCGACCTGCAACAGCAGCCAGGTCATCACGAGGAACAGTGGTGACAGCCCCAACGCAAAGCCGGCCAGCCCCCACTTCTTCCGCCACGCGAACACGCAGGCCCAAAACAGGACTACGGCGGCTGCAGGCAACGCCGCCGCACCGCCCAGCACGAAGAATGGCCACAAACGCCCCGCGAATACCTCACGATCTGGCACAGGCGGAGGCTATCAGCTTGCCCGCCGCCGGGTTGGTGTTCACACGAAGGGAATGCGGAGTGTGGGTCCTTCGCCGAGCGCCGCAACCCGACTCAGCCGCCGTCGTTAACGGCACTCACAAGGGGGCGCGCCGCCTGGGCCAAGCCACCGCTCACGTCCGGTGGCTGAGTCGCGTCTGGAAGCGTCCTGTCGAGCGCGCAGCCTGGCCTTGGGCCAAGCCACCCGGCGGCCCCGCGAGGTCGCTTCGACCGCTTCGCAGTACGGACCACCCTCAGCGACCGGTTCGCACGGCTGGCTGACGCCGGCTGGGGATGCCTCAGAACACCACGCCGACCGTGGCGCGGATGTCGTTCTGGTTCTCCTTCTTGCCGCCACCCACTTCGATCTTGCGGCGGAGATAGTCGGCGCCCGCTCTGAGCTTCATCGAGCCGCCGAGCTTGAACTCGACGCCACCGCCGCCGTCGAGGCCGAGACCGCTTTCAGAGACCGAGATGTTCACGCCGCTGACCGGGCTGATCGACGATGAGGTCCGGACCCCGCCGGCTAGGGCGTGGACGAACAGGCTCACCGAGCCGACGCCGCGCTTCAGCCGAACGCCCCCCAGATAGGTGACGAGTGTGGTGTCGCTCGACAGGATCGTGCCCTTCTCCATGGAGAAGTCGCCCACGATCGAGGCAAGGCCGTTCAGCCGGTACTCTGGCGAAAGGCGTCCCCCGTGGAGATTGCCGTCGTCGGTCTTGAAGAAGGCGTACCCGGCATACAGGCTGACCTTCTTGTCCTGCGCCTGTGCGGAACCCGCGGTCAGGAAAAGGCCGGCGAGCGCCGCGCCCAGAACACGCTGCACGACAGCGACCGTCTTCATGGTTCTATGAATCCTTGGATTGATGACGAGTGGGAGAACAAACGAGAGGAAGGGGCGGCTACGCCAACAGACCGACGCCGGCGCCCGGGCTGAATCCCGGGAACAGAGTCGGCATGTCGGTGAGGCCGAGGTGCTTCCGCGCCACTTCCGCGTAGACGTCGCGGAAGTCGGTGGTCGTGGCCAGGTCGCGCACCTGATAGAGCTGCGAGTTGGAGAGGCCCGGCCACCGGCCGAGCAGCCGGCCGCCGCGCACGCCTCCGCCCATCACGAAGACCGCCTTGGCCGACCCGTGATCGGTGCCGGCCGAGCCATTGACGAACGCCGTGCGACCGAACTCCGAGACGAGCATCAGGACCACGTCGTCCATCAACCCTCCGAGGTCCTGGGCGAAAGCAGCGAGCGAGGCGCCGATGCGAGGCAACTCGGTCTGATGAGCCGCGAGCTGGCCGGAGTGGGTATCGAAGGCGCCGCCCACACTTACGAAGATGGTGCGCGTGCCAAGACCCGCTTTGATGATGGCCGCAGCCTGCCGCAGGGACGTTCCGATGGTCGCGTTCGGATAGACCGCGCCATTGGCCGGCGCGGAGGTGAGAACGGGGGAACGCACGATGGTGTCTATGGCCTCGAACGTCTCTCGGCCGACCTTCCCTACCGCGTCCTGTCGCGAGCCGTACATGCCGCGCAAGGCCGCCTCGGCTTCGGTACGCCAGGTGCTTCCGACCTTCAGATTGAAGGTGGTCAGGTTGCTCGCCACGAGAACCGGCTCTGGCCCCATGAAGGACCGGGGCAACTGCGCCTGAAAGGCCACGGCCTCGGAAACCGCGCTGCCCGGAATCATCTTCAGCGCGCGATCGAGCCAGCCGGTGGAGGTGCTCTTGTTCCCCGGAGTGCCCGTCTCCATGAAATCCTGGGCGTCGAAGTGGGAGCGCGACAGGTCGACGTTGCCGACGGCGTCGACGATGGCGAGCCGTCCGTCGTTCCATAGGGGCATGAGATCGGACAAGAGCGGATTGAGGCCGAAGGTGTCGTCAAGGCGAAGCGCGCCACCGCTCTGTCCCGGCCGCGGGATGGCGATGCCGCCGCGGATGTCGTAGTACGCCGACTCACCGTAGGGCACCACCATGTTCAGGGTGTCGACGCCACCCCGAATGAACACCTGGACGAAAACCTTGGCGCCGGTGGCCGCCTGGGCGGTACGGGACATGAGGGCGGAAGGACCGAAACCGATTCCCACCGCGGCGGCCGAGGCGCCGCGGAGGAAGATCCGGCGGGAGGGGTCGAAGGGCATGTTCATGATCGTTCTCCTACCGGACCTGCGATTCGGGAGCGGCCAGCAGAAGGGCGGCGACCCGCACCGCCGCCGATGGACTGGTGATGCGGGTGTCGACCCGCGCCGCCGCGTCGATGGTGGACGCCGCGTAAGTGTTGCCGAAGACCGTGCTGTTGGCGGCCCTCGCCACCGAGGAGGGAGAATTGAGATCAGCCCCCGCCGCGAAGTTGCGCACGTTGACCGTGACCCCATTGATCAGTCCCTGGGCCAGATCGAGGGCGAAGTTCATCCGGTAGATCTGCGACGAGGGATTCAGCCAGTCGGCGCCGCTGTCGGAGTAGCCCGTGGGCGGAATGCACTGATAGAGCGGCTGCCCCATCTGGGAGAGATAGGTGGTGACGCCGCGGGTCGCCGAGGTGACCTGGCCGCCCACCGCACGAATGGTGCTGATCGCGTATTCGTAGGGGGTCTTGGGTTTACCGGTGGCCGAGAAGGCCTCGGCCCAGAACTCGGAAGAACCGATCATGGCCCGCATCACTTCCTTGATGTCGCCCTCGGTTTGCAGCCACACCTCGGCCATGCGGTCGACCACACTCTGAGGCGGGGTGTCGGACAGGAAGCGCCGGGCCAGCTTGGTGGAGATGAAGCGCGCGGTGAGGGGATGGGTGGCGAGGTACTTGATGACCCGCTCTCCGTCGTCCTTTTGCCCACCTGCCGAGAGTTGCAGGCCGAAAGCGCTCTTGGAGCCGGTGTCGTGGTTCGCGGTACGGTAGGAGAAGTTGCCTCCCCGACCCACATTGTCGATGCCCCATCCGGTGAAGGCGCGCGCGACCTCGTAGACATCGGCCTGGGTGTAGCCCGCATCCACCCCCACGGTGTGAAGCTCGAGCAGTTCGCGCCCATAGTTCTCGTTCAGGCCCTGGACGAGGCGACCGTTCACCGTACGTGTGGCGGTGGACAAGTAGTTGTCGAGGTAGAAG
>JAGNNV010000069.1:13069-15162 GCA_017990495.1 Vicinamibacteria bacterium | reverse complement strand
GAGTGTCCAAGCCGGGATGCCGGATCTACTGCCGCAAGGACGGGATTCCCCGTGTCTACGGCGGCCTGGGCATCAACATCCTTTCGACTCCGAAGGGTCTCATGACCGGTCGCGCCGCCACCCAGGCCGGCGTGGGCGGCGAGATCCTCTGCAACGTCTGGTAACCACATGTCCCGCATAGGCCGTAAACCGATCCCCCTGCCCAAGGGCGTCACCGTGAACGTCGCCGAAGGCGCGCTCACCGTGAAGGGCCCCAAAGGCTCGCTCCAGGCTCCGCTTCCTCCCGGCATCTCCGCCGAGGTGAAGGGTACTGAGCTGATCTACGCCCGCGCCGAAGACAACCGCCAGCAGCGCGCGTTCCATGGCCTCGCACGAGCCCTCGGGAGCAACGCCATCAAGGGCGTCACCGACGGCTTCACCAAGGAAATGGACATCGTCGGCGTCGGCTACCGCGCCCAGTCCGAAGGCAAGAACAAGATCGTCTTCGCGCTCGGCTACTCCCACCCGGTCGAATACATCATCCAGGAAGGGGTCACGGTCACCGTCGACAAGCAGACCCATCTCGTGGTGACGGGCATCGACCGCCAGAAGGTGGGCCAGGTGGCCGCCGAAATCCATGACCTGCGTCCACCCGATCCCTACAAGCAAAAGGGAATCCGGTATGTGGGCGAAGTCCTCAAGAAGAAGGCCGGCAAGGCCGGAGCCACAGGCTCCAAGTAAACGGCTCAGGCCACTAAGCCCCTTAGGAATACGCAATGAATCGAACCAAAGAGGACATCAGGACCAGGATCCATCGCCGGATCCGGAAGCGCATGAGCGGGACGGCCGATCGGCCGAGGCTGGCGATCTTTCGCTCGCAGGCCCACATCTACGCGCAGGTCATCAACGACGAAACCGGCACGACCCTGTGCACCGCGTCGTCGCTCGACGAAGGTCTGCGGAAAGACATGAAGCGCGGCGCCACAGTGGCCGCGGCGAAGGCGGTGGGCAAGCTCATCGCTGATCGCGCCAAGGAAAAGTCGGTGGAGCGCGTGGTGTTTGACCGCGGCGGATTCCTGTATCACGGCCGTATCAAGGCGTTGGCCGACGCCGCTCGCGAGGGAGGCCTCCAGTTCTAGCCATGCGTAAAGGCATCGAAAAGATCGATATTCAAAGCCTCGACCTGAAGGATCAGGTCGTGGGAATCAACCGGGTCACCAAGGTCGTCAAGGGCGGCAAGAACATGTCGTTCGCCGCGCTGGTGGTGGTCGGTGACGGAGCCGGCCATGTGGGCCACGGCATGGGGAAGGCGCGCGAAGTGCCCTCCGCCATCAAGAAGGGCATCGAGGCGGCGAAGAAGAACGTCATTCGCGTCAACATGACCAAGGAAGGTCTCACCATCCCGCACACCGTCACCGGACGTTTCGGTTCGGGCGCGGTGCTGTTGAAGCCGGCCTCCGAAGGCACGGGCGTGATCGCGGGCGGCGCCGTCCGCGCCGTCATCTCCGCGGTGGGCATCCACAACGTCCTCACCAAGAGCCTGGGCAGTTCCACCGCGCACAACGTGGTCAAGGCGACCATCGACGCGCTGCAGCAGCTCAAGGATCCGCACATGGTGGCGCGTCTGCGCGGCCGCGACGTCTCCGAGTTCATGGTCGCTCCCAAGGCGAAGGCCAAGGGCAAGGTCGAAGTCAGCGCGGTGGCCACACCCGCCTCCGCGGCTCCGGCCAGCACCGCTCCCGAAGCGGTCTAGTCGCGAGGGGTCAGTAGCCCCCCGGTAAGTAATCTAAAGAAGCCCCAGATCTCAAGCAACGACATAAAGAGCGGTCAAGCGAGAACACTATGACGTCCAAGAAAACCACCAAACCCAACGCCACCGGCACCTTCAAGGTCGAGTTGTACGGAAGCCTCATCGGCTCCACCGAGGGGCAGCGGGCCTGCGTGCGCGGCCTCGGCCTGCGTCGCATGCGTCACGTGGTCGAACGGGCCGACACCGTCGAGAACCGGGGCATGGCCAAGAAGGTCCCGCATCTGGTCCGCTTCGTCTAGCGCCCGCCTCTCGCCCGCATCGCACTTCAAGCAGAACTTTCAAGGAATACAGGCAGATGACCACC
>JAGNNV010000069.1:0-12969 GCA_017990495.1 Vicinamibacteria bacterium | reverse complement strand
GACCACCGGTCTCAGCGATCTCCGACCCAATCCGGGCTCCACCAAAAACCGCAAGCGTGTGGGCCGCGGCCCTGGCTCTGGCCTCGGCAAAACGTCCGGCCGCGGTGAAAAGGGCCAGAAGAGCCGCAGCGGCTTCGCCCGCAAGCCTGGCTTCGAAGGCGGCCAGATGCCGCTCTTCCGCCGCCTTCCGCGGCGCGGCTTCAACAACATCTTCCGCGTGGAATACGCGGTGGTGAACCTCCAGCAGCTCGAACTCTTCGCCAAGGGCGCCACCGTCGGCCCCGACGAGTGCGTGGCCAAGGGCTTCATCGGCAAGAACGAGACCGGTTCGGTCAAGGTTCTGGGCAAGGGCAAGCTCACCAAAGCGCTCACCGTCAAGGCCCACCGCTTCTCCGCCTCCGCCAAGGAAGCGATCGAGAAGGCGGGCGGCTCGATCGAGCTTTTGGGCGTCAAGGCCGCGGCTTAACCGCCGCTTCACCATCATTCTTCGCACAACGAGTTCAACGACAGGCACGGTCGAGGCCAGATGAACATACTGCAAAGCCTGCGCAACATTTGGGATGTTCCGGATCTCCGGAAGCGTGTCCTATTCACGCTCGCCATGCTCGGCATCTATCGCCTGGGCTCCCACATCCCGACCCCGGGTATCAACTCGAAGTCGCTGGTCGAGTTCTTTGAAGCCAACAAGAGCAACATGTTCGGCCTCGTCGACATGTTCTCCGGCGGCAACCTTTTGAACTTCACCATCTTCGCCCTCGGGATCATGCCGTACATCTCGGCGTCGATCATCCTCCAGCTCCTCACCGTGGTGTGGCCGTACCTCGAGCGCATCAGCAAGGAAGGCGAGCTGGGGCGTCGCAAGATCACCCAGTACACCCGCTACGGCACGGTCCTCCTGGCCATCATCCAGTCCTTCGGCATCGCCATCTGGCTGGAGCGGACGAGCCTCACCGAGAACTTCAAGATCGTCGAGTCGCCCGGTTGGGGCTTCCGTCTCTTCGCCACTCTCACCATGACCACAGGCACCGCCTTCATCATGTGGCTGGGCGAGCAGATCACCGAACGCGGTATCGGCAACGGCATGAGCTTGATCATCTTCGCGGGCATCGTGGTCGGTCTCCCGAGCGCCTTCCTCGACACGGTTTCGAAGATCCAGCGTGGCGAGCTCTCGCTCATCACCGCCCTCTTCCTGCTCGCCCTGATGGTCGTGGTGGTCGGGTTCATCGTATTCGTCGAACGCGGGCAGAGACGGCTCACCGTCCAGTACGCCAAGCGCGTGGTCGGCAACAAGATGATGGGCGGGGCGTCCACCCACCTGCCCCTGCGCGTCAACACCTCGGGCGTCATCCCCGTGATCTTCGCCTCGTCGATCATCGCCTTCCCCCAGACCCTCATCCAGATGTTCGCTCCGAACAACGCGTGGATGCAGTCGATCGCCGAGCAGCTCCGCTGGGGCATGCCGCTTTACAACCTGCTCTACGTCACCTTCATCATCTTCTTCTGCTACTTCTACACGGCGATCGTCTTCAATCCCGAGGACGTGGCCGAGAACATGCGCAAGGCCGGCGGCTTCATCCCCGGAATCCGTCCGGGCAAGCGCACGGCGGAGTATCTCGACAAGGTGCTTGGTCGCATCACCTTCGGCGGAGCGATCTACCTCGCCATCATCGCCCTCCTCCCCGAGTTCCTGATCACCGGGTTCAAGGTGGCGCCGCTGCCTCTGGTCGGCCCCTGGCTGGACGCTTTCTTCACCAACAACGGGCTGTCGTGGGTGACGGAGGGTCTTGGACTGAACTTCCTCTTCGGCGGGACCTCGCTTCTCATTGTCGTCGGCGTGGCTATGGATACGGTGGCGCAGATCGAGGCGCAGCTCGTCATGCGTCACTACGATGGCTTCACCGGTCGCGGCCGGAGGATTCGTGGTCGCCGCTGATGCGAAGCCGAAGCGCCCTCTCTGTTTCCTCCTCCTTGGGCCTCCGGGCGCTGGAAAAGGAACCCAGTCGGCGATCATCGCCCGAGAGACGGGCGTGGCTCGCATCTCCACCGGGGAAATGTTGAGGGACGCCATTTCCCGTCGCACGCCGCTCGGCGAACAGGCGGCCCCCCTGATGGACAACGGCAATCTCGTGCCCGATTCCCTCCTGGTGGCCCTGATCGCGGAGCGCGTGACCGAGCCCGATTGCACCAACGGTCTGCTGCTCGACGGATTTCCGCGCACCGTGAACCAGGCCGAGGCCCTCGACAAGCTGGTGGTGGCCCGGGGCATGGAACTCGTGGTCATGAACTTCGATGTGCCCCGCGCGGTGCTCCTGCGCCGCCTTTCGGGGCGCCGCTGGTGCCCGAACTGCCAGGCCACCTACCACCTCGAAACCTCGCCTTCGAAGAAGGAAGGGATCTGCGACCAGTGCGGCGTGGGCCTCATCCAGCGCGCCGACGACCGCGAGAACGTGGTGGCCAAGCGCCTCGAGGCCTACGAAGCCCAGACCGTGCCCGTGATCCAGCACTACGAGAAGCGCGGGCCGGTTCATCGGGTCGACGGCTATCGCGACGTCAACGAGGTGTTCGCCGAAGTCGAGCAATACCTGAAGGGCGCCCGCTCATGACCACCCTTCGCTCCTTCGCCGAGATGGAAACGATGCACCGCGCGTGCAGCATCGTGGTGGAGACTCTCGCCCTTCTGGCCGAGCACACCAAGCCCGGCGTCACCACCAAAGACCTCGACCTTCTCGCCGCGGAGAACCTGAAGAAGCGGGGAGCCAAGTCGGCTTTCCTCGGCTATCACGGTTTTCCCGCCACCTTGTGCGCCTCCGTCAACGACGAGGTCGTCCACGGCATCCCCGGCAAGCGCGTGCTCAACGAGGGCGACATCATCGGCCTCGACTTCGGCGCCATTGTCGACGGCTACTACGGCGACGCGGCCCGCACCGTGGCGGTGGGGAAGATCTCCCCGGAAGCCGCCCGCCTCATGAAGGTGACCGAGGAGTCCCTGCGCCGGGCCATCGACGCCGCGGTCCCCGGCAACCGTCTGGGCGACATCGGCCATGCCGTCGAGAGCCACGCGATCAAGCACGGCTACACCGTCGTCCGCGAGCTTTCGGGCCACGGCATCGGCCGCAAACTGCACGAGGACCCTCAGGTTCCAAACTACGGCCCCCCGGGGAAACGCGAGCGTCTGCAGCCGGGAATGTGCCTCGCCCTCGAGCCCATGCTCAACGCGGGGCGGGCGGCGACCCGCACCCTCGACGACAAGTGGACCGTGGTTACGGAAGACAAGTCGCTTTCTGCGCACTACGAGCTTACAATTGCGGTGACGGAACATGGGCCCTGGGTGTTGTCCGAGCCTTATCCCTTCGCACAAAGCGCGCGTCATGCATAACGTATTCATGTATGGCAAAGGCAAAAGGCGATCGAATTGAAATGACAGCCCGGGTCATGGAAGCGTTGCCGTCCGCCCTTTACAGGGTCGAAACCCTTGGTGAACAAGGGAAAATCCGCCAGGCGACCGCGCATTGCGCTGCTTCAGACGCATTGCGGGTGAGGCCGGGTGATGTGGTCGTTGTGGAGTTTTCACCGTTTGATCTTTCGCGGGGTCGCATCGTCAGATGCGTCTCGAACTGAAGGGTCAAGGCGAGAGATATATGAAACGGAGTCTCAAGAAGTGAAGGTCCGATCGTCGGTCAAGAAAATTTGCGTCAAGTGCCGCGTGATCAAGCGGCAGGGCGTCGTCCGCGTGATCTGCGCGAACACCAAGCATAAGCAGCGGCAGGGGTAGAGAATGGCTCGCATCGCAGGCGTCGACCTCCCTCGAACCAAACGGGTCGAGACGGGTCTCCAATACATTTACGGCATCGGTCCACACCGGTCCGGCAAGATCCTCGCCGAGGTGAAGATCGATCCGAACGTTCGGGTCAAGGATCTCTCGGAAGAGGAAGTCAGCCGCATCGCCAAGGCCATCGAAGCCCAGGGCGCGGTGGAGGGCGATCTGCGCAAGCAGGTGTCGCTCGACATCAAGCGGCTGATCGAGATCGGCTCGCATCGGGGTTCGCGGCACCGCCGCAACCTCCCGGTTCGCGGACAGCGGACCAAGACCAATGCGCGCACCCGCAAGGGGCCGCGCAAGGGCGCGCGCGGCAAGAAGTGACGCCCTCAACCCTCGCCCAATCCCTTTAGGACAAGAAGAACGCAATGGCAGCCTCAACCCCCACCAAAGCCGAACCCGGCAAGAAGACCCGCAAAGAGCGCAAACATGTGCCGCACGGCACGGTGAGCATCCAGGCGTCCTTCAACAACACCAAGATCACCATCACCGACGCCGCGGGCAACGTGATCGCGTGGTCGAGCTCAGGAAGCCTCGGCTTCAAGGGCTCGCGCAAGGGCACTCCCTTCGCGGCTCAGCAGGCGGCCACCACGGCGGCCACCAACGCCAAAGATCACGGCCTCAAGTCCGTCGATGTGCGTATCCAGGGTCCGGGCAGCGGCCGCGAGTCGGCCATCCGCGCCTTCACCGCGGTGGGCGTCGAGGTGAAGTCCATCCGCGACATCACCCCCATCCCTCACAATGGCTGCCGGCCGCCCAAGCGCCGTCGCGTCTAGTTTCGCAATCTAAGGCAAGCACACACACATGGCTCGATATATTGGACCCACCGGGAAACTCTCCCGCCGCGAAGGGATCAACCTCTTCCTCAAAGGCCGCCGCGACACCTCCGGCAAGGCGGCGATCGAAAAGCGCAATTACCCGCCCGGTCAGCACGGCCGCAACGCCAAGCCCAAGACCCAGGGCTATGGCCTGCAGATGCGCGAGAAGCAGAAGGTCAAGCGTATCTACGGCCTGCTCGAACGCCAGTTCCGCCGCACCTTCGACCGCGCCTCCATGCAGAAGGGCGTCGTGGGCGAGACCCTGCTCATTCTTCTCGAGCGTCGCCTCGACTCCGCGGTGTTCCGCATGGGCTTCGCCGCCTCCCGCGCCCAGTCGCGTCAGCTCGTCGGCCACGGCCATGTGCGCGTGAACGGCAAGAAGGTCGATATCGCCTCGTTCGAGGTGAGCCTCGGCGACGAGATCTCGCTCTCCGAGCGCGCCACCAAACTCCAGTTCGTGGCCGATGCCATCGAAGACGCCAAGGGCCGCACCGCCCCGCGTTGGATCGAGCTCGACCCCGCCGCCCGCAAGGGGAAGGTGAAGGCCATGCCGTCGCGCGACGACGTGAACTTCCCGATCCAGGAACAGCTCATCGTCGAGCTCTACTCGAAGTAGGCCTGGCGGTCGCTATCAGGAGGCCGCTTTGCGGCCTCCGTCGCACTTTTTCGCCGTTTCACCCCTTTACATCCAGCAACCCTCACCGACTTAAGGAAACCGAATCACGATGCTTTGGAAAGGCTTTCAGCGCCCCCGTCACCTCGAGATGGACGACGAGATTTCGAATGACACCTACGGCCGTTTCTTCGCCCAGCCCTTCGAACGCGGCTTCGGCACCACCGTCGGGAACGCCATGCGTCGCGTTCTGCTTTCGAGCATCGAGGGTGCTGCGGTCACCGCGATCCGCATCGAGGGCGTGCTGCACGAGTTCTCGCCCATCCCCGGCGCCACCGAGGACGCCACCGACCTCATCCTCAATCTCAAGAAGCTCTCGCTTCGTCTGAACGTCGATCATCCCAAGACGATCTACCTCAAGACCTCCGAGGCGGGGGAGATCCGGGCCAAGCACATCACCCCGGACGCCGACGTCGACATCCTCGATCCCGAGGCGTACATCGCCACTCTGTCCGCCGGCTCGTCGCTCAACATCGAGATGGTGGTGAAGCCCGGCCGCGGCTACATCCCCGCCGAGAAGAACTTCGACGAGTCCCTCTCCATCGGCTGGATTCCCATCGACTCCGTCCACTCGCCGGTGCGCAAGGTCAACTACTTCGTCGAGGCCGCCCGCGTGGGCCAGGCCACCGACTACGAGAAGCTGACCCTCGAGGTCTGGACCAACGGCGTCACCACTCCGCGCGACGCGGTGGGCCTCGCCGCCCGCCTCATCCGCGAGCACATGCTCATGTTCCTCAACCTGCCTGAGCAGGCGGAGTCGCTGCCCCAGGCCGCATCCGAGGCCGCGCCCGTGCCCGTGGGCGACACCGACCGCGAGGCCCTGCGCGAGAAGCTGGGCCGGAAGATCGACGACCTCGAGCTTCCCGTCCGCGCCTACAACTGCCTCACCCAGATCAACGTCAAGACCGTGGGCGAGCTGGTGGTGCGCACCGAGAGCGAGTTGCTCCGGATCAACAAGTTCGGTCAGAAGTCGCTCAACGAAACCAAGGATCAGCTGCGCAAGTGGGGGCTCTCCCTCGGCATGCGTCTCCAGCCCGATCTTCTCCGGCGCGACTGATCAGAGCCCATTGCTCCCCTTCCGAGAAGGCGGGGGAGCTACACGAGATACCTAAGGACCAAAGACCATGAGACACCGAGCCGCCGGACGAAAGCTGGGGCGCACCACCTCCCACCGCATCGCCCTGCTCCGCAATCTCGCCACCGCCCTTCTTCGTGAAGAGCGGATCGAGACCACCCTTCCGAAGGCCAAGGAACTCCGTCCCTTCGCCGAGAAGATCATCACCCTGGCCAAGCGCGAAGGCACCGCGGCTCAGCGGGTTCACGCCCGTCGCCTCGCCGCACGCGATATCCACGACCCCATTGTGGTGAAGAAGTTGTTCGACGTGATCGGAGGCCGTTTCCAGGCCCGGAACGGCGGATACACCCGCATCGTCAAGCTCGGCCACCGTGCCGGCGACAACGCCGATGTGGCCCTGATCGAACTCGTCGGCTACGAGTACAAGGCCAAGGAGAAGAAGGACACCAAGGGAGCCGCGCCCGCCGCCGCGCCCAAGGAAGCCACCAAGTAAGGGCCTGCCCCGGACGGGCAAGCAGTCATCGCCTCAAGCAGAACGGGCGGCCTCCTGGGCCGCCCGTTTTGTTTCGCTCACCAGAATGCAGGGCCCTACGGCGCCCGCTCGATCTTCGCCATCGCACGATCGCTCGCGTACTTGAAGGTGGCGATCAGGTTGAGGCGATCGATGGCGGTGCGGCGGAAGAGCCACGTGCCCACGGCCTGCTCGGCGGTGGCCTTGAGCAGGTCGGGCCCCTCGGCGGAATGGACGCTCACCTTGCCCGCGAGGTCGACGGAGAAACGAACGACCACTTCGCCAGTCACGTTTCCGAGGCGGGCGAGGGGCGGCCACACGGGGCGCCGACCCTGCACGAGTTCGGGAATGTTGTCTCCAAGGAGAACATCGGCCACCGCCGAAGCGCCCTGCTCTTTGGCGGGAGGATCCGGGCGCGCCGTGAGGACGTCGGTATCAACGACCGGAGCCGCCGGCGTCGCCGTCGGCGCTGCAGTGGGAGGGGCGGAGGGCGTCGGAGGCATCGTCCCCGTTGCCTGGGGCACTTCAGGTGTCGAAGCGGGCGCCGCGGGCGAGTCTGGTGGGGGAGCGGGAAGGAAGTCGGCCCCGCTCGAGCGCAGGTCGCTGGCGCTCAGGGTCAGCACGGGCGGCGGGCCCGGCTTCCAGTCGGCGGTGACGGTGAACGTCGGAGGAGTGGCCCCTTCGGCCAACGAGAACCGCCACGCCCTCGCCGCGCGCAGAAGCGCTTCGCTCACCACAGGGTGGCCGTCGAGAGCGGCGACCTCGAGCACCTCGCCTTGCGACCCGAGTGTCAACTCCACCGCGGCGCTCGCTGCCTCTCGGAGCCCGGGAGGCACAGGCGGCGAGCCGCCGCTCTTGAGTTCAGGCACGCCGGGGGCGCGCTGAAGATCGGGCAGCTTCAGCGCGAAGGTGATCGACTGCGACAGAAGAACCTTGACCGCCTGGCCCGCGACTTTGGTGGGCTCGTACTCCCACAGTTTCACCGCGGCGGTGGCCGCCTCATCGAGCCCCTGAATCGAGCGGGTGATCCTTGAGGCCGACACCTTGCCGTCCTCGCCGATCAGGACTTCGAGGATGACGATGCCGCGGATTCCCTGGGCCGCGGCATCCATCGGGTACTCGGGCGCCACGTACTTCTTCCGGCTCGGCACCGGCACGTCCTGGCCCGCAACCTTCGCGTCGGCCGCCAGCGGGGAGGCCTTCAGCTCCGTGGTCTCCTGCGCGCGCGCAGGCAGGCCGAGGGCGAGACCCATCAGAGCCAGCGGCGCCAGAGTCAGAGTGCGAACGGTTCGGCGCGCGCGGCGCGGTTGAAGCGTCATCTACTAATCCTCTTCCTTCTGCTGGGCCCCCGGACGGTGCGCCCGGATGTCGGCCGCCACCTTGTCCAGGAGATGTCCCGGCACCTCATCGTACCGGATCAACTCCATGTGGAAGGAACCGCGGCCGCCGGTGAGGGAGGTGAGGTCCTGGTCGAAGGTCTCGAGTTCCGCCAGAGGCACCTCGGCCTTGATCTTCTGCACGTCGCGGAAAGGCTCCATGCCCTGGGGCCGCCCGCGGCGGCTCGACAGATCTCCCATCACCGCGCCCGCGAACTCCTCGGGCACCGTCACTTCGACCGACATCATGGGCTCGAGCAGGGTGGGCTTGCAGCGCGCCACCGTGTCTTTGAAGGCCAGCGAACCCGCGATCTTGAAGGCCATTTCCGACGAGTCGACGTCGTGGAACTGGCCGTCCGTCACCTCGACCTCGAAGTCGACCATGGGGCAACCCGCGATCACTCCGCGTTTGCGGCTCTCCTGGATGCCCTTCTCGATGGCGGGGAGGTAGTTCCTTGGAATCGAACCGCCGAACGTGCCGTTGATGAACTTGAAGTCCTCGCCGCGGGCCAGAGGGCGCATGGTGATCTTGCAGTCGGCGAACTGGCCGTGGCCGCCGGTCTGCTTCTTGTGCCGCCCGTGTCCGTCGGCCGAGGCTTTGATGGTCTCGCGATAGGGAATGGTGGGACGGCGCAGTGTGACTTCGACCTTGTAGCGCTTCGCCAGCTTGCTCACCACGGTCTCGATGTGGAGCTGACCGAGGCCCCTGAGCAGCAACTCATGGGTTTCCGAGGCGTGCTCGAGTTTGAGGACCGGATCCTCCTCGATCAGCCGATTGAGGGCAGGGCCGATCTTGTCGTCGTCGCCGCGCGTCTTGGGAGTGATGGCGAAGGTGGTGAGAGTCTCGGGCCACTCGAAGGGCGCGAAGGCGATGGGATGGGCTTTGTCCGACAAGGTGTCGCCGGTGTGCGCTTCCTTCAGCTTCGAGAGCACGCCGATGTCGCCCGCGATCAGCTCGGTGGCCGAGGCCAGGGTCTTGCCCACCACGTGCGACAACGCTCCCACCCGCTCCTGCACCTCGCGATCCGCCACCGTGATGGTGAGGTCGTGATTGAACCGGCCGGAGATCACGCGCACGAAGGAGAGCTTGCCGGCGTGGGGGTCGGAGATGGTCTTGAACACGATGGCGGAGGCCGGTGCGTTCACGGAACAAGGCCGGCTCTCGTTCGCCCAGGCCCCATGGCCCTTCACGTCGGGACGCTCGGTCGGACTGGGCAGATAGGCCACGATCGCGTTGAGGAGCTGGGCCGCTCCGATGTTCTTCATCGAGGAGAACGGGATGGCGGGGAAGATCAGGCCCTTGTGGCAGGCCTTGCGCAGGCCCGCGGCCAGGGTCTCGGGCGACAGCGTGCCCTTGTCGAAGAACTCCGTCATCAGGGCTTCGTCGGTTTCCGCGACCACTTCGATGAGTTCCTGCCGGAATCGGGCGGTGGCCTCGGCAAGATCGGCGGGCATGGCCATCTCGGAGAAGCTTCCGCTCTCGTCATCCTTGAACGCGTAGGCCTTCGAGGCCACGATGTCGACCACGCCGCGGAAAGCCGCGCCTTCGCCCAGAGGGAACTCGATCGGAGTCACGGTGCGGCCGAAGGCCTTGCGCAACGCCTCAACGGTGTGGCCGAAGGAGGCGTTATCCCGGTCCATGCGGTTGATCACGAAGACGCGGGGAAGTTCCATGTCCTCGGCGGCGTGGAAGAGACGGTGGGTCTGGACTTCGGGGCCGGCCACCGCGTCGACCACCTCGATGGCCGCGTCGGCGGCGCGCAGGGCGGAGAGCGCTTCACCCACGAAGTTGGCGTAGCCGGGGGTGTCGATCAGGTTGATGCGGGTGTTGTTCCAGTCGCCGCTCGCTACCGAAGTCTGGATGGAGATCTTGCGCTCGATCTCCTCGGGGTCGAAGTCGGTGGCCGCGGTGCCGTCGGACACGTGTCCGAGGCGCGGCGTCACTCCCATGGTGAAAAGGGCGTCGGCCACGAGAGAAGTTTTCCCGCAACCTCCGTGACCGATGAATGCCACGTTGCGGATCTGGGCGCTCTCGAAAGCCTTCATTAGGACCTCCATCATGGGTCGGTCAACTTGCCCGGCCCGGGTTTTCTGCCATTACGGCGTTGTTGATCCAGGGACAACGACATCTTAGCTAAGCGGTCAAGGGCGTTTCGTGATGCAAATGGCGCGGACCATGAGCCTCGCCCTTGAAGCGTCTCCACAGCCTAAGATTGCGCTCCCATGTGGTCCTCCGAGAAAGCGCTCGTGTTCGTCGACACCCGCAGCGCCGCCCTCGCGGTCTACAAGCGGACTTTGAAGGGTCCCCGTGTCGTGCGCTTCGCCTCCGAGCGTTTCGGCTCGCGGCCCCGCGCGGGTTCCCTCTTCGCTGAAGTTCTGGGCGATGCGCGCGACGCCGTCGAGCGATTGGCCCGCGAATTGAAGGCCCCGCCGGATGCCACACTTCTTCTCCCTCTGGGCGCTACCTTTCCCCTGATCGTCGACCTCAAGGCTCTCAAGCGGGGACATGCGCCCGAAGTCGACGACGCCGATCTCGTGCGTTTCCGCCTCGCCCCTCTGCTGCCCTATCCCATCAGCCAGGCCGAAGTACGCACCGAGGTGTCGACCTCTCTGGGCCCAGGCGCGGTGCTGGCCCAGGCCATTCTCACCACCACCATCGCCGAGAGCGAGAAGGTCATGGCCGGGCTCGGCTTCCCCCGTCCGCGCGTGACCTCGGCGCTCTCCGCCGCCTTGCGCGGGCTGCCGCCTCGCGGACACGATGTCGATCTGATCTTCGGCGATTCCGCCTGCGCTCTGGTCGTCCGGAGCCTGGGCGGCGTTATCGAAGCCATTCATCTTCGCCTCCTCGTGGAGGGCGACGACCGCGCCGGGCGCTCGATCGACGAAGCCATGCGCTCCGCCGCGAATCTGCGGTCGATCCGCGTGCTGGGCGAGGACGAAGGGGCCCTCCAGGGGAGGGCGGGCGAGGTGACCATTCATCCCGCCTACGACCTTCCCGCGCTCCGCGGATTCGCCGATCCCCAGCGCTTCCCGTTCCTCGCGGTTTTCCACGAGGGGGCGCCGTGAGCCTGGGCCTTCCCGAATTCGGCTCGCGCGGCAGAACCACGCGCGGTCGCGGGATCGCCCGGGTCGTGGGCGGGCTCGGTCTCGTGGTGTTCGGCTCGTTCGCGGTGCTCGCCGTCGCCGAGTGGCGCTCGGCCTACTCCGAGCGGCGTTCGTTGCAGCAGACGCGCGACGAGGTGGAGCGGATTCTCGGTCCCCACGAGCAGAGCTTGAAGACGATTCAGAAATCTCCCGATCTTCTGGTGGCCCTGGCCAGCGTCGAGTCGTCGCCGAACCGGGTGTGGGATGACCTGTCCGCCATTCTCCCCGAGGGCGTGTCGATCGTGAGTCTCACGGTCGACTACACGCCCGAGGGCTCGGCCCGCCTCGACTTCACTGTGCTCGCGCGCGGCCCGGCGGCCTACGACCGCTTTCTAGGCGCCCTCGCGGCTTCGCCCTTCTTTGCCTCCCTCAAACCCGGTTCGGAGATCCGGCCGGGTCTGGTTCGAGCCACGCTGGGCGCGGTGCACCGTCCCCGGGGAAGCGCCCGATGAGTCGCCGACTGCCTGATCTTCTTGCCGCACTTCTGCCGTGGCTCGGAGCCGCGCTCTTGTGGTTCGCGGTGATCGAACCCCTGCGCGCGGAGCGGGCCACACGCCTCAGTGATCAAAGCCAGGTCCGGCGCAGCCGGGTGAAGGCGGAGAGGACGGCGCGCGCGGCCGAGGCTCTCATCGGCCGCGTCAATGGCGCGCTGGCCGCGGCCTGCCAGGCCTCCACCGAGCCCGCCACCTTGAGGCAACGCACCGTCGCCGCCACCGCCTCGCTGAACCTCGCCCCCGTCAGCCTCACGGTCACGGGAGGCGCGGACGGCGGCGCCACCATTGACGCTGCGGGCGCTCGCCGGGCGGCCCGCGAACTGCTGCGGAGGTTGGGCGATCCCGCGTCCGGCGGCTTCCTGCGGTCGGTGACGATTCGCGAGAGAGACGATCGGTGGAGCGTGTCCGCGGTCACCGGACTTCTTGGCCGCTTCTCCGCAGGCCTCGGCCCCGCGTCCGCTCCGTGTCTCGCGGCTCCATCCTCCGACCCGTCCCTTCCGGAAACGCCGCCGCCGCCGCCCAGTCAAGAGCGGTGGTCTTCCCCAAAGGCCACGCCCGCGCCTGTTTCCATGTCCACCGAAACAGCATCCCTCCCGGCCGCCCCCGAGCCAACGCCCCCGCCCTTCGCTCTGGTCGCATTCATCGAGTCGGAAGGGAAGCGCCGGGTTTCGGTCCGGGTGGGCGGGCTGATCCGGGTGGTGTCGGTTGGCGACCTTGTCGACGGATGGTCCTGCGTCTCCATCGATCGCGACGAGGGCGCTGTCTTCACGTCGCCCACGCAGGGTCGGCTCGTGCTCAAAGGAACGAGCGGCGCGGGACATTGACCGCAGTCTGCCCGGCGTGTAGCGTTCGCCATCGACATCGGCCCGGGCATCCGACTGTAGGAGGTAGGGTGGTTGGGGTCGGGGTCCTTGAAGCGAGGCGCCTGTGGACACCAAAGAGCGATACGGTCGATTCGTCCTGTTGAACGAGGACGCGAGGACCAGCGCGGGATCGTTCTTTCGCGCGGTTCAGGTCGGACCAGGCGGATATGAGCGTCACGTTCAGCTCTTCCGTTCGGA
>JAGNNV010000328.1 GCA_017990495.1 Vicinamibacteria bacterium | reverse complement strand
CAAATCGGGTGACTTCGTCCTCTACTGGATGCAGATGCAGCGCCGGTTCTCGTGCAACCACTCGCTCGACTACGCCATCAAGTGCGCGAACGAGCTGGACAAACCACTCATCGTTTACGAAGGCCTGCGCATGGACTACCCGTGGGCCAGCGCGCGGCTGCACCGGTTCATCCTCGAGGGCATGCGCGAGAACGCGGCCACCGCGAAGAAGCTCGGGTTCACCTACTGGCCCTTCGTGGAAACGCCGAAGGAGAAAGCCAAGGGTCTGCTTCACCGCATCGTGGCCCGCGCCGCCCTGGTGGTGACCGACGATTTCCCCTGCTTCATCGTGCCCGGCCAGAACGCCGCGGTGGCGAGCAACACGGAACGCGCGGTGATCGCTGTCGATTCAAACGGCGTGGTGCCCCTCCGCCTGCTGGGCGCCGCCCCTTATGCCGCGGCGCATCTGCGCCCGAAGATTCACAAGGCGTTCGCCGAGGCGTTCGACCACCGTGCCGCGGTGAAGCCAAAGCCGCCCCGAGCCGACGGTTCCAGGCTCCAGCCCGGCTTCACTCTTGCGAAATTCGACGACCTGGCCGGACTGATCGCGAGCCTGCCCATCGACACGCGTGTGCTTCCGGTGGCTGAGAAGCCGGGTGGAACTGCGGCCGCGCGCGCGCAGCTGAAGCGGTTCATCGACAAGGGCCTGCCCATCTATGCCGAGGACCGGTCCGATCCCATGCCGCCCTCCTACCTCCACGGCTCCGGCCTTTCCCCCTACCTGCACTTCGGCCACATCGGCATCGAAGAGATCGTCGACGCGGTGTTCCAGGCCACGGGCGGTTACGCGCGGTCCCGCCTGCACCTCGAAGTGGCGGGGAAACGCGAGGGCTTCTTCGGCGACGACAAGAACGCCAACTCGTTTCTTGATGAAGCCCTGACCTGGCGTGACGTCGGTTACGTGTGGCACGTCCACCGGCGTGAGGACACGCGCACGCTTCAAACCGCATTGCCCGCGTGGGCCTGGGCTACCCTGCACATGCATTCGACCGACAAGCGCGAATTCACCTATGACCTTGCGGCGTGGGAGAGCGCATCCACTCACGATCCGCTCTGGAACGCCGCGCAACGTGAACTGGTTGCCACTGGAACCATCCACAACTACCTGCGCATGCTTTGGGGCAAGAAGGTGATCGAGTGGTCGCGCACACCGGATGAGGCGTACCAGACCCTCGTACACCTCAATAACAAATACGCGCTCGACGGCCGCAACCCGAACTCGTACACCGGCATCCTGTGGTGCTTCGGCCTCTTCGATCGCCCGTGGGCTCCGCAACGCAAAGTGCTTGGCCAGATCCGCTACATGTCGTCCGCCAACACCGCGAAGAAGTTCAAGCTCGGGCCGTATCTCGATTGGGTGGCCACCCTGCCCCAGCCCGCGGGCTCATGATCGCGAGGGCCTGTCTTTTCGCCCTGCTCCTGGTCGCACCTTTCGAGCCGCGCTTCACGCTTGGGTTGGGAGCCTTCCGCGTATCCCTCGTCGAGGCGGTCGGCCTCGTGTGTTTCATGGCGCTCACGGCGGTGTGGATACGCCGGGGTGGATCGCTTCGCCTCTCGCCTGCGCTCCTCGCCCTGGGACTGTTCGTCTGCGCGAGCCTCGTCTCCGCCAGTCTCGCCGCCGTGGATCCCGGCCGTTCGCTGAAGTTCGGGCTGCGCCTCGGGGCCATGGCCGGGTTCGCGTGGCTCGTGTCCCGGCTCGAGACGAAGGAAACAACGTGGGGCTTCCGCGCGCTTCTGATTTCCGGATCGATGGCGGCCGTACTGGCTCTCGCCGAGGGCTTCGGGGTTCGCGCGCTCGACGTGTTCCTCGGTGTGTTCCGCGAGACGCCGTTCAACGTCGCGGGCCTGCGTCGGGCGACCGGAGGCTCTGAGTACCCCAACCTGGGCGCGGGCATGATGGTCTATGCCCTCCTCGCGGGCGTGGTCCTCCTTCGGTCTCGGCTGATGCTGCGATCCGCGCTTGTCGCCTTGATCACCGGAGGTCTCGCCTTCACCTACTCGCGCGGAGCCTGGGCCGCGGGATTCGCGGGGCTGCTCGCTCTTGCCGCTTTCGAACGCCGGCGCGAGGGTGTTCGACGGCCGCTTGTGCCCGTCGCGCTGTATCTGGCGGTTCTCGGTTCGTTCGTGGCCAGCGATGAGATCTCGCGAATCCGTTTCGGCGGTGAGAGCGCGAGCGACTTCTACCGCGCGACCTACGAAACGCCTCGGCAACTCGCGTTGGACCCGGGCGCGCGCGTGCCGGTGCGCGTGAAGGTCACGAACGTGGGGCGAAGACCCTGGGGCAAAGAGGAAGCGATCCACCTCTCCTATCACCTCTATGAGGACGCGGGGCGGCCGCTGGTCGATGGCCCGCGCACGCTTCTGCCCCGTGATGTGCGTCCGGGCGAAGCGGTGACCCTCGAGGCCACGCTGTTCGCTCCCGCGCGGGAGGGTGAATATTTGTTGATGTGGGATCTCGTCCACGAACACACCACCTGGTTCTCCGGGCAAGGGGTGAAACCGGGGGTGGCCCGTCTGATCGTGGGCCAGGCCACGGGAAGCACCGGCCCCGCACGGCCGAGCGAGACGAAAGCCCTCACCGCTATTGCCGAGACCATCGCCTGGCGGCCGTCCCGTCTCGAGTTGTGGGGGATCGCGGCGCGCATGTGGGCCACCTATCCGTTCTTTGGCGCCGGTCCCGACAGCTTTCGCTGGATGTATGGCCCCATCGCGGGGAAGGCGGCGTTCGATACCCGGGTGTTCGCCAACAACACCTTCCTCGAATTCGCGGCCACCCTGGGCACGTTCGGTCTCTCCGCGTTCACCGCGGTTCTGGGATTCGCCCTGCTTGCGGGCGTGAGGAGCGCTGCGCGCGCGGACGGGGCACTCATCGCCTTCGCCATTCTCGTGGCCATGACCGCGCACGGCCTGGCCGACTACCTCCTCGCGTTCACCGGCCACTATCTGGTGTTCGGGTTCGCGGTGGGCGTGCTGTCGGGGCCACCCGATGTGAGCGCTGAATGAGACCGGTGCCGACAGTACAATCACGCGTTCCTTGCCGCCCTTGACCCCGACCGACGCCGAGTCCTCGCTGCGCGCGTTGATTCGCAAGCACGTCCTCCGCGAACGCGCGGCTTTCGCCCTCGGGGCCCTGGTGGTCACTCTGGGCGTCGTGGCCACGATCGCCTCACCGCAGGCGATGAAGCGCTTCATCGACGGCCTGGTGGCGACGCGCGACGAGTCGTCGATGATCTGGCTGGTCGTGCTCCTGGCCCTGATGTTCGCCGAGGCCGCGACTCGGGTGATTCACGGCATCCTCTTCCACGGCGCGGCCAGCCGAATCGCCCTGGGCGCCGAACGGGACGCGTTCGCGCGCTTCCTGGTTCAACCCGTTTCGTTCTTCGACGACGAACGCTCGGTCGAACTTGCGGGGTACCTGCGGAGCTGCGCCGAGACCTTGCGGGATTTCATCGCTCGTGAACTTCCCGACCTGCAGCGCGCCTGGATGAGGTTGATCACGGGGAGCGTGGCCCTCGTGGTCACGGCGCCGCGTCTGGCCCTGTACCTCGCGCTGATCGTTCCGCCCCTGCTCGCTCTCAGTTCCTTTCTGGCCAGACGGCTGAAGAAGGCTTCCGAGGCGGCTTCACTCGCCGGGTCGCACACTCACGCGGCGGCGCAGGAGTCGATTGGCGCGATTCGAGTGGTGCGCGGGCTTGGGGTCGAGCATCAGGAAGCCGCCCGCTTCCAGTTGATCCAGGCGTCAAGCCACGCTGCCAGCCTTCTCTTGGGCCGACTCGCCTCTTGGTCCGACGGCGCCAGCCTGCTTCTTTCCGAGTTCGTCACTCTGGTGGCGCTCGCCATCGGAGGCAGCATGGTGGTGTCCGCGGAGCTCACGGTGGGCGAACTGGTTTCGTTTCTCGTCTACGCTGATCTCGCGGCCCGGTCGAGCCGTGATCTGGTTCGGTTCCGCGCGCAACTTGGGAGCCTGCGCGGGGTGTTCGCGCCACTGCAGGATCGCCTCGCTCGCACCG
>JAGNNV010000327.1 GCA_017990495.1 Vicinamibacteria bacterium | reverse complement strand
TGCTGGACCTGGCCGAGTTGCCCACGCTCGATCGATCGCTGCGCCTGTTCGCTTACAACCGCGCAGGGGCGGTGTCGTACCGCGATGCCGACCACCTGAGGAACCACGAGGGTGACACGCGGACGCGGCTTAGCGCCTTCTTCCGCTCGTGCGGCGAAGTGTTGCCCGAGGGCCGGGTCCTCCTGCTCACCCATGCCCGGATCTTCGGCTATACCTTCAACCCGGTCAGCTTCTTCTACTGCTTCGACACCACGCAGACCCTGCGTTTCGTGGTGGCCGAGGTGAACAACACTTTCGGCGACACCCACTCCTATCTGCTGGCCGGGGATGGCGCGAACTCCTGGACGACCAAGAAGGTTCTCCACGTCTCGCCGTTCTTCGACATGGCCGGCAGCTACGAGTGGCGGCTGCCTGCTCCCGGTTCAACTCTGGAGGCGCGCTGCGACCTCCGTCATGGCGGCTCGCTGTCGCTTGCGTCCCGCCTCACGATGGCGCGCCAACCACTCACGGACAAGACGCTCGCGCTGGCTCTGCTTGGCCTGCCCTTCATGACCGCGCAGGTGATGTTCGGAATCCACTGGCAGGCCCTGGAGCTCTGGTTCAAGGGCGCGCGTTTCCACAGCGCTCCAAGGTACGACCCCGCCCGCGCCGCCGAGGAGCCCGCGTAGTCATCGACGTCCGCCGTTCACAAAGACCCTCCAACCTTCCAAGATCATGATCAACGAACTCCTGAAGACGCAGACTCTCAAGGCCCTTGACAGTTTCGGCGGCGGCCCGGTCTCGCTCCGCCTGCCGGACGGCACTCAGAGGTCCCTCGGCCGGGGCGGCCGTCCGGTGGCGGTCTCGATCCACAACGACGCCTTCTTCCGCAAGTTCGCCCTCGGCGGCGACATGGGCCTCGGCGAGTCCTACATGGATGGCGACTGGTCCACGGACGACCTTCCCGGCCTCCTCTCCGAAGCCCTGCTCGCCCGCGACACCCTTCCCCTCGACACGCCGCTGTCGATGCTGATCAACACCACGAAGGACGCCTGGCACTGGACGCGGAAGAACACGCGTCTCGGAGCGAAGCGGAACATCGAGGCCCACTACGACCTCTCCAACCCCTTCTTCGAGACGTTTCTCGACCGGTCGATGACGTACTCCTGCGGCTACTTCGCCGATGACCGGACCTCACTAGAGGTTGCTCAGGAAGCCAAGCTCCGACGCCTCGCCGACAAGCTGGACATCCGTCCCGGGATGCGGGTGCTCGAGATCGGCTGCGGCTGGGGCAGCTTCGCCCTGCTTCTCGCCCGCGAGTACGGGGTGTCGGTGAAGGGTCTCACTCTGTCCAAGCGGCAACACGAGCTGGCGCGGAAGCGCGTGGCCGAGGCCGGCCTCGAAGGACGCGTAGACATCGCGCTCGAGGATTTCCGCGACACCACCGGCCGCTTCGACCGGATCGTCTCGGTCGAGATGTTCGAGGCCCTTGGCTACGAGAACTGGGGCGTCTTCTTCTCGCGGTGCCATGAACTGCTGGCTCCCGGCGGCACCATCGGCCTGCAGGTGATCACCATCCCGGATCACCGGTTCGCTCAGTACCGCAAACACTGCGACTGGCTCCAGCGCTACATTTTCCCGGGCAGTCTGCTCGGATCCGTTCACCACATGACCGGGGCGATGATCGAGCGCACGCCGCTTCTCGTGCACCACCTCGAGGACATCGGCGTTCACTACGAGAGAACCCTGCTCCTGTGGAGGGATCGCTTCTTCCAGAACCTGGGCACGGTGCGCCAACTCGGGTTCGACGATCGCTTCATCCGGATGTGGGACTACTACCTCGCGGTTTGCGCCGCCGCCTTCGGAACCCGGACCCTCTCCACCGTGCAGATGGTCCTGACCCGTCCCTGCAACGTGGCCCTGCCCGGCCTCGCCGCCTCGGCCCGGGAGCGCGCGGCATGATCCTCGACGCACTCATCAGCAGCGGATGGCTTCCTGACCCGATCATCCGCCGCGGCATAAGGCGCCTCCTGCGCGCCCGTCAGCGATCATTGCGCGACGGGTCGAAGGCGGAGAGAGCGCAGCGCGAGCGGGAGTTCATCGAGCGGCTCAAGTCGTCGCCTATCGCGATCCATCAAGGCGAGGCCAACGCGCAGCACTACGAGGTGCCGCCGCGATTCTTTGAACTCGTCCTCGGCCGACGACTGAAGTACAGCAGCGGCTGGTGGGCGGCCGGTGTCTCCACCCTGGACGCGGCCGAGGAGGCCATGCTCGCCCTCACCTGCGAACGCGCGCAGATCCGGCCCGGACAGGACATCCTCGAACTCGGCTGCGGCTGGGGCTCGCTCACCCTGTACCTCGCCGAGCGTTTCCCGACTTGCCGGATCTTCGCGGTGTCGAACTCGCGACCCCAGCGTGAGTTCATCACGGGGCGCGCCCGCGTCCTGAAGCTCACCAACATCGAGATCGAGACCGCCGATATCTCGCACTGGTCGCCCACCCGCTCATTCGACCGGGTGGTGTCGGTGGAGATGTTCGAGCACCTGCGCAACTGGCCGGAGATGTTCCGCCGCGTGGCTTCGTGGATGAAGCCCGAAGGCCGGTTCTTCATGCACGTGTTCACCCACAAGGCTCACTCATACGCCTTCACCGACGAGGGCGAAGACGACTTCATGGCCCGCCACTTCTTCACCGGCGGCATGATGCCCGCGGACGGCCTGGCCCCTTCGCTGTCCGAGCACCTGGTGGTCGAAGAACGGTTTCAGGTGGAGGGCACTCACTACGCGCGGACCGCGGCCGCCTGGCTCGCCAACATGGACGCGCATCGGCCGGAAATCGAGGCCCTCTTCACCCGGACCTACGGAGATCAGGCGAAGAAGTTCTGGCACTACTGGCGCGTGTTCTTCATGTCCTGCGAGGAATTGTGGGCCTTCGACTCAGGCCGCGAGTGGCTGGTCTCCCACTACCGGTTCCGAGCTGCGCGCGCAGTCGCTTAGCGGCAACCGGTGGCTGAGTCGCATCGGAAGGTGTTCAGTCGAAGCCACCCCGCGGCGCAACGGCGGTCGCTTGGACCGCACTTCAGCACGGACATCCCTCAGCGACTGGTGGTCGCTTATAGCCCGTCGTACTTCGGACCGCCTCCACCTTCGGGGGTGACCCAGGTGATGATCTGGTACGGGTCCATGATGTCGCACGTCTTGCAGTGGACGCAGTTCGAGAAGTTGATCTGCAGTTTGAGCGACTTCGGATCGCCGTCGTTCTTCGGCACCATCTCGTAGACCGCGGCGGGGCAGAACTTCTCGCAGGGGTTTCCGTACTCGGTGCGGCACGTGGTCTCGCAGACGTTGAGATCGGCCACGTGCAGATGGGCGGGCTGATCCTCCTCGTGCATGGTGCCGGAATGGAAGACGTCCGTGAGTCGGTCGAACGTCAGTTTGCCGTCGGCTTTGTCGCGGATGAAGAAATCGCGATTGGTTCCAGCGCCATATCGATCGATGAGCTTCTCCATGTCGGCATAACCGCCCGAGGGGGGCAAAGGGTCGATGAGTCCGCGGCCGCCGGAGACCATGAGCAGGCCGGTGTTGATCATGCCGCCGAGGAACCCATGCTTGAAGCCCTGGTGGAAGTTGCGGACCGCGTACAGCTCCTCCTTGACCGGGGAAGCGTTGACCCGGCGCTCGAAGCCCTTCAGCACCGCGGCCGACGAGTCGTCCTTCTCGAGCGCCTCGAGCGCCGTCTCCGCCGCCAGCATCCCGGTCTTGATGCCGAGGTGAATGCCCTTGAGCCGCATGGCGTTCAGGAAACCCGCGGCCTCACCGATCAGCAGCAGGCCGTCGGCCCAGGTCTTCGGAATGCAGTACCAGCCGCCTTCGCTGATCGCGCGCGCCCCGTACTTCACCATCTTGCCGCCGGTGAGCAACTCGGCGACCCGCGGATGGGCCTTCAGCTTCTGGAAGAGGCCGTGGGGATCGAGGAACGGGTCGCGATAATCGAGGCCGATGACGAGGCCCACGGAGATCTGGGTGTCGGACACGCCATAGATGAATCCACCGCCGAACGTCTCCCACCCGAGCGGCTCGCCCATGGTGTGGATGACCTCGCCC
>JAGNNV010000326.1 GCA_017990495.1 Vicinamibacteria bacterium | reverse complement strand
GCCTTGATCGGCCAGTTGTCGGAGAAGAAGGTTCGCTCCCCGTGTTTGTTGTTCGCGATGAGCAGGCCGGTTTCGGGAATCCCGCGGTAACTCACGGTGACCGCGCGCGTTTCACCGGCGCGACCCGCGGGCTCGAGGCGAATGGTGAGGCGATCATCGCGGTGCTCGAAGGCGACAGCCTTGCCCGCTTCGGTCACGGCGCTCACGGTCATCCCTCGATCCGGCGAGGCGGCCTTCGGTTGGATGAGATCGAGAGCCAGCGAGGCGACCCCGTCGCGCGCGACCTTGAAGGTCACCTCGGTTTCACCCACGATGGCATCGGTTTCATCGCTAAGGGTGAGCCGGAAGGCGTAGTTGACGATATCGACACCGGGCTGACGCGGATAGGTATCGGCGGTCGCGGGCATCGCGCTCGCGAAAGCCAGAAGGGCGAGGACGACAAATCGGCGGACCGTCGCTTGGATCATCATTTGGGTGAAGCGTACACGGGTCGAGATCGACGACGCACCGCGGGGCCGTCCGCACCGGCCATTCGAGGTTTGGCTATGCTCCGTTCACCGGGAAGGAGCGCCTCGTGCCATCCAAAAGTTACGCCCTCGAACAAGGGGGAATCGAACGTGTCAACGTCACCTGGGAAGGGGCGTTCAAGGATCTGGCCTTGAGCTTCGATGGCGACCCTCTCGGCTCGTTCGCCACCGCGGAGGAACTCGAAACCCCGAGCACCTTCCCTTTGCCCGACGGAAGCCGCCTGGAAGTGTCGATCGCGAAGTTCGGACCGTTTCCTGAGCTGCGCCTCGCCCGCGACGGCGAGCCGCTGCCGGGCAGTTCCGGCGATCCGCAGACCCGGCTCGAGGGCGCCGCGAATGTCCTTTTCGCGGTGGGGGCGTTGAGCGCGCTCCTCGGCCTCGTCACCGTCCTCTTCGACATCGGCATGCTCAAGGCGATGGGTATGGGCATGGCCTCGGTCATTGGCGGAGCGGTTTACGCCGGGCTCGCCGTGATGGTGAAGAAGCGGTCGACCATGGCCCTGGCCGTTGCGGTGATGGTGTTCATCCTCGACGCCGTTCTGATGGTCGTGGCCTCGGCGGAGATGAAGGCGTCGCCCCCGATCGGCGGCATGATCGCCCGCGTCTTCTTCCTGTTGCCCATGCTGCGGGGCTTCGGCGCCATCAAGGAACTCGAAAAGCCGCGGCCGAGGCGGGCACGCGCGATGAGCCCCGGCCAGGGCGCACGTCGCGCCGTGCCGGGACGACCGTCGCCGACTCCCCCGGCACCAACGCGGACGCCGTCTCGCGTCGGTTCCGTGCCGGCCGAGCGGACGGCCGCGCCGGCCGTCAACGCGACGCCCGAGGTTGCTCCTCCTCGCCCCGCACAAGTGGCGAAGACGCTGTCGGGAGAAGCCGAGAAGCTGCGGCTCAAGCTGTCCGAACGGAACTCCGCCGCCGCGCCGGTCAGCGCGGTTGGCCGGAGGCTCGACGTCAAGGTCGCCACGGGAGTCGACGCGGCGAAGAAGTCGATCCGCTTCATCGCGCACCGCTGCGACATCGGCGAGGCCGGACTGCGCGTCACCCTCGCCAGTGGCGACATGCGCGAAGTGGCCTACGGCGAGATCATCGGCATCGTGGCCCGGCAGCTGCCTCCGGACCCGCCCTGGGATGGCGCGCTGATTCTCGACATCGTCCCTTCCAAAGAGCTGACCGGCGAGCCGGTGCGGATTTTCGGAACCACGGTGGTGAACTACGCGGCCATTCCGGGCGGGGGAACCACGTCGAGGCTGGACAACACGCGACGACTGATCGCATTTCTTCGCGACCGCTCTCCCGCCGCTGTCCTCGACGAAGCGACCCAGGAGTTCGTGCGCGGACCGAAGGTGCCACAGCGCTTCGCCAACATGACCCAATTCATCGAATACGACGCGACGTACGGCTGAGACGGCGGCCGCAGCGCGATCTATCATCGCCCCGTGGACTTCCAGCACTCGCCCCGCGCCGAGGACTACCGCGAGCGGGCGCGCCGGTTCATCGCCGAAGATGTCCTGCCCGCCGAAGAGGCGTACCTCGGTGAATTGCGCGCGCTGAATCACGGCGCCGACTGGACGAAGTGGCGGGTCTCCCCGCGCATCGAGGAGTTGAAAACGAGAGCCCGCGCCCTTGGCCTGTGGAATCTCTTCCTCCCCGATCCCAAACTCGGGCCCGGCCTCAGCACGCTCGAGTACGCGCCCGTGGCCGAGGAAACCGGCCGCAGTCTGCTCGCGCCCGAGATCTTCAACTGCAACGCTCCCGACACCGGCAACATGGAAGTCTTGTGGCACTGCGGCACGCCGGAGCAGAAAGAGACCTGGCTGACGCCTCTGCTGAGCGGCGAGATGCGCTCGGTCTTCTGCATGACGGAGCCGGAGGTCGCGTCGAGCGACGCCACCAACATTGCCGCCACCATCACCGAGGACGGCGATGATCTGATCCTGAACGGCCGGAAGTGGTGGGCCACCGGTCTCGGGCATCCCCACTGCCGCATCGCCATCTTCATGGGCGTGTCCAACCCCGAGGCGGACCGCCATCACCGGCACTCGATGGTGCTGGTCCCGATGTCGACGCCGGGCGTGAACATCCAGCGCATGCTGCCGGCATTCGGCGAATACGATGAACCCTACGGCCACGGCGAAGTCTGGTTCGAGAACGTCCGCGTGCCGAAGGAGAACCTCTTGCTCGGCCCCGGTCGCGGCTTCGAGATCGCTCAGATGCGTCTCGGCCCCGGACGCATTCATCACTGCATGCGCGCCATCGGCGCGGCCGAACGCGCCCTCGAGCTGATGATCCGCCGCGGCATCACCCGCACCGCTTTCGGCAAGCCGCTGATCAACCTCGGCGCCAACCGCGATGTCGTGGCCGATCTTCGTCTTGCCATCGATCAGGCCCGCCTCCTCACGCTTTATGCGGCCTGGAAGCTCGACGACGCGGGTGCGCTGGGCGCGCTCACCGAGATTTCCGCGATCAAGGTGGTGGCTCCAAACGTCCTCCAGCGCGTGGTCGACGAGGCCATTCAGATGCATGGAGGCGCCGGCGTCTCCCAGGACTTCCCCTTGACCGCGCTATACGCGATGGCCCGCTCCCTGCGCATCGCCGACGGCCCCGACGCGGTTCACCGCGGCATGATCGCCCGGCTCGAGCTCAAGAAGTACAAGAGCCTCATCGACAGCCAGCCGCGCAAGGCCTGAGTGAGCGGCGCCGGCGATCGCAGCGGTGGCCGCGGCGTTCGATCGGGCGAGGAACTGAACGTTCCGGCCGTCGATGCCTGGCTCAAGGCCCGCGTCGCGGGTCTTTCCGGCGCCCCCGAAGTCACTCAGTACTCCGGCGGGGCTTCGAACTGGACCTATCGCCTGCGCTACGACACTCACGACCTCGTGCTCCGGCGTCCGCCCGCGGGCACCAAGGCCAAATCCGCTCACGACATGGGGCGCGAGTACGGAATCCAGAAAGCGCTCAAGCCTTTCTTCCCGCTGGCGCCGGAGATGATCGCGTTCTGCGACGACACCGCGGTGATCGGCTGCGAGTTTTACGTCATGGCGCGCATCGAGGGCTTGATCCTCCGCCGAAACCCGCCGCGGGATCTGGTTCTCACCCCGGAGGTGACGCGGCGTCTGTGCCTCAACGCAATCGACACGCTGGTCGCCCTGCACGGCGTGAAGATCGAAGGCACTCCACTCGCCGACATCGGCAAGGGTGTGGGCTACGCGCGCCGCCAGATCGTGGGCTGGTGCGACCGGTATCGAAAAGCGCGGACGTGGAACGTGGCGCGGTTCGAGGGGGTCATGAGCTGGCTCGAAGCCCACGTGCCCGACGACGTCGCCGCCACGGTGATCCACAACGACTTCCGCTTCGACAACATGGTGCTCGATCCGGCCGATCCCACCCGCATCGTCGGCGTGCTCGACTGGGAGATGGCCACCATCGGCGATCCGCTGATGGATCTGGGCAACGCGCTCGCCTACTGGGTTCAGAAGGACGACGACTTCTTCATCCGCGCCCTGCGCCGCCAGCCCACTCATCTGCCCGGCATGCTCACACGACGCGAGGTGGTCGAAC
>JAGNNV010000325.1 GCA_017990495.1 Vicinamibacteria bacterium | reverse complement strand
GCCACCAGCCGGTAGGCGAGCTCCATCAGCATCTCGGGCGGGCCGGTCTCGGGTGAGTGCTGCCCGCCGGAAACGTAGTAGATCGGCTTGGCTTTCGCGATGACGTCCTTGATCTGCGCTTCGGTGTGTTTGCGCGGATCGGCGATCTGGCCGTGCCAGCCGCGATGCAATTCGAGATCCTTGATCGTCTGTTCGCTGGCGATATTGACGATGATCTGGTCGCGGCCCTCATCGGTCTTGCCGATGACCACGATCTTCACCCGCGGTGAGGCCTTTTCGAGCGCCCGGTAGTAGGCGTAGGCCTCGGTGGTGGTGGTGAGGCGATCCGGAGTGCCGATGTGACGGCCGAGGACATCCTTGGGGGTGGGGATGCCCTTCTTGAGCGGGAGGTGATCCACGAGAGGAGAACTGAACTCGGGCCGCGTGGTCCATTCCTTCACGAGCTTCGCGAAATCGGGGTCCGTGGCCTGTGCGGCCCGGGCCTTCGTCGGCTGCGCCACGGCGGGAGAGGGTGAGGCGAGGGTCGACGCGGTGAACGCGCTCAGAAGCAAAACCCGGGTGAGAGAAGAGAGTCGCAAGTGGCCTCCAGAAGAACGGGAAGGAAGAAAAGGTCGCCGAACCATACCCCACGGGGGATCGCCCCGCTGGTTCAGCGGGCGCTCGTCGGCTGATAGCGAACGATCACCGCTCGAGCGGGGGAGGAGCACGACGTGAACGCCTCGAGCATGTGAGCCAGGGCCACATTCTGGGCCGCGCCGCCTGTGCCTCCGCCGATGATCGGAAAGGCCACCGACTTGAAGCCCTGTTCGTCCACGATGCGCATCGCGGAGATCACCGAGCCCTTGATCGATCTCTCCGAAGCCACCCAGAACATGCTGATTCCGGCCACGTGGATGATGGCGCGATAAGGAAGCCGCCCCGCCCCGGTCATCGCCGCGCCTCCGAGGGGAATGGGCCCATGTTTCGCCACCTCGCGAAACGGCGCATAGCCCGCCTTCTTCTTGATCGCGCCGGAAACACCCTGGGGCAGGAGTAACCACCACGGAATGATGTTGCGGTTCCATGCGTTCACGATCACGTCCACGTCCTGACTCAACAGGTCGCCGTCCAGAATCTCGGGTTTCACGGGACGCGAACGATATCGCGGGATAAACTGACCTCCACAACGACTTGGAAAACTCGTTCCGTGCGCCCTTAGCTCATCTGGATAGAGCACTTGGCTTCGAACCAAGGGGTAGGGGGTTCGAATCCCTCAGGGCGCAGTAAACCTATGAAGATCTATACGAAAACGGGCGACTATGGGGACACGGGGCTGATTGACGGCTCGCGGGTTCAGAAGGACGATCCGCGCGTCGCCGCGTACGGCGACATCGACGAGCTTCAGGCCATGCTCGGAGTCATCAAAAGCGGGCTGCCGCAGGGTTCACCCCTGGGCGTGTTGCTGATGACCATCCAGAAAGACCTCTTCTCCCTCTCTGCCCGCCTGGCCGACCCCAAGGACAAGATCGCCGAGCGCAAGGAGAAGGTGATCACCGGCGACGCTCGCATCGAGGCGCTGGAGCTCGAGATCGATCACCGCGAAGCCGATCTTCCTCCGCTCAAGGCCTTCATCCTGGCGGGTGGCGGGCCCACGGGGGCGCAACTCCATCTTGCCCGCACCATCTGCCGCCGCGCCGAGCGATCGGTGGTTGGCCTCGGCCACATCGTGCCGATCGACCCCGTGATCGGGACCTATCTGAACCGTCTGTCCGATCTCCTGTTCGTCATGGCGCGCCACGAGAACCACAAGGCCGAGCTGCCCGAAGACACCTGGTAGGCCGAGGCGGCGAGGCCCCCGAAGTTCATCGCACGACGACGGGCATCTCGTAGGCCGCGGCTTCGAGATCGTTGCGCACGAGAAGAATGGGCGCCGCGAAGGCCGGGGGATTCCAGGTTTTTCCTTCGAGCGCGCGGAAACGCGCCACCTCGATCAGCCGCTCGGGGTTTGGCTCGATCAGGATCACCTCGCCGCTCTCCGTCTGCACCAGAAGGTGCTTGCCCGCGAGGATGATCTGCCCGTGACCGTACCGTCCGGCCTTCCATCGGCGTTCGCCGGTTTGAGGATCGAGGCACACGAAGACGCCGTCGTCGAGGCCGTAGACCGATCCCTCGTGAGCGATGAGGTTCGCGAACTTCGACTTGAGTCGCGGGGTGGCCCATACGAGCTTCGCCGATTGCGCGGACTCGCTTCCCGCCGCGATCTCGAACACCTTCGACCCGATCCCATAGCCGATGGAGAAGAGCACGCGGTTCGCAGAGAGAGGCAGCGGCTGCGCGGCCCGCGGCTCAGTGCCCGGCACGCTTGATTCCCACAGCACGGCCCCGGTCACGGGATCGTGGCCGGCGACCGAAGCCTGGTTCATCATCACCACCTGCTCGCGTCCGGCCAGCGTCATGAGAGCGGGCGAGGAGTAGGCGAGTTGTCCGTTTCCCGCCGCCCACAAGGGCTCTCCGGTGGCGCGGTCGTAAGCGACGAGGGCGCGGCCCGAAGGGCCGCCCGCGCTCACGATCACGCGATTGCCATGAACGAGAGGCGAGATGGCCACGCCCCACTCGGGCTCGGAGCTCTGGTTGTCCCGCAGCACGTTCCGGCTCCACAGACGCCGGCCGGTGCGGAGATCGAGCGCGTTCAGCAGACCGGTGGCGCCGAGGGAGAAGACCTGGCCCTTGTCGATGGCGGGGACGCCGCGCGGCCCCAGGCCGCCAAGGGGGGAATCATGGGACGCCGCGTCGCCGTGGCTCCACAGTGGCCGGCCCGACTTGAGGTCGTACGCCATCACCTTCTCTTCGGCCCCTCGCTGCTCCATCGTCACCGCGACATCTCCGGCCACCGCGAAGCCCGCCCAACCCGCCCCAAGGGGCTGACGCCAAAGCAACCGCGGCGCTCTGGAGGTCCAGTCGGTGGCCAGCGCCACGTCAGGCACCAGAGCCAGGCGTCCTGGTCCGAGGTACTGCGGCCAGTCCAGATGGTCCTGGGCCTTTGCCGCAGCGGGTGCGTCAGCGGGGTCGGTCGTGGGGGCGACCGCCGCCGCCTTGGGGGAGGCTTCGGGCTGGACCGCGTCCAGGCTGGTCGCGGTCTGCGGACCTGGCGCGGCTATGGGCGTGACCGGCGCCTCGGGAGTGGGCGCGGCGGCGACCGCGACCTCCTTCGCCTCGGGCAGAACACGGGCCGCCGCGAACCGGTATTCGATGATGGGCACCAGGTCGCCGGTCACTCCGCGGATGCGGAAAAGAGCCGCGGACAGCACCAGGGCGACAGTCACGAGGGCGGCCACCGTGGATCGGGCCCGGCGCGTCGCGCCCGAGGCGAACACGAACCAGACGAGGAGCACAATGCCGGTGAGACCGAGAACGCCGATGGAAGCGATCACCTGAATCTGCCGGAGGCGGTCGAGAACGAGCCAGATCACGCTGTGGGCCAGGACGTTGAGGACGGCCAGGGTCAGGGGAACGCGAAGACGCATTTGCGAGGGCTCTCTCAGTTCATAAAGAAAAATCCCGACCCATTCGGGTCGGGATTGGTCGGATGCGGATGAAGCGGCTGTCTCTCCAGCCTGTCACGCCTGTAGGAGGTGTGGGTGGATGGGGTCCCGAGCGGCGTCCCCCGGGAGGGGCACCCCGGAACGTACTCTCCGGCATGCGAAGATGTCAAGTCAAAAATATGATCACAGCCCAAGCCGCCATCCTCTTCGCCCTGGCCGCCCAGTTGCCAGCCACTTCTCCCGCGGTTGTTCCCGGCGCGGAGGCAGCCATCGTCGAGTATCTGAAGGCCAACGTGAAGCCGGGGGAACCCGTGGTGGTGACCCGGCTGTTCAACGAGGTTTTCACCTCGGCCCCCGAGCGAAAGGCCCTGAACCGACTCTTCAACACCTTCTTCAAGATCCCGCTGTTCGTGGTTCAGGTTCAGAAGGCCACCGGCGCTCCGCCCAGCCTCCAGCAGATTTCCGAGCAGTTCGCCTTCAACGTGCCCGGCACCGCGGACGTCATCCTGCGGATCATGGAGTCCGACCCGCGCATGCCGAAGTTCCTGCGGCGCGATCCCAAGACCGG
>JAGNNV010000324.1 GCA_017990495.1 Vicinamibacteria bacterium | reverse complement strand
CGTTCCACGAGCCGGGCTCGAACAGCCGCGGCGTGCCCGCGTGATCGATGGGCTTGCCGCTTGGATCCTCGCTATAGCACGGCCAGCAAACGCCGTACTGCCGCTCGATCTTCTCGTAGGTGATCCCAGAGTAGTCCGCGACGCCCCCCTTGCTGGCGCTGCGGAGTTCATCGAAGATCGCGCGTGGCTCGCTGAACGTGAAGCCCTTGGGCCGGTCCAGTGCGGCGGCGATGTCCTGGACAATCCGCCAGTCCTGCCGGGCATCCCCGGGGCAGTCCACTGCCTTGTTGATCTTGATGACCTTTCCCTCGATCTGCGTGACCACGCCCTCGTCCTCTTCCTGCAGGGAGCCGGGCAGCACGATGTCCGCATGCCGCGCCGTCTCGTTCATGAAGAAGTCGATGGCGACGTAGAACTCCAGCTTGCCCAGGGCACGGGCGATGAAGGCGTTGTCCGGGAGCGACACCATCGGATTGAAGCATATCGAAAGCAGGCCCTTGATCTCGCCCTTGTCGATTCTGCGGAACATCTCGTAGCAATCGACGCCGGGGCCGGGCATGTCTGGCTCGGCGATGTCCCAGATGTTGGCGATGTGGGCGCGATCCACGGGGTTGGAGATATCGCGCCAGCCGGGGAGCTGGTCGCACTTTTGCCCGTGCTCGCGCCCGCCCTGCCCGTTGGCCTGCCCTGTGATCGTGCCGTAGCCGCACCCCTCGCGCCCGATCCGGCCCGAGGCAAGCACGATGTTGATCGCTCCGAGCACGTTTTGCACACCGTGGCTGTGGTGCTCGATCCCGCGGGCGTGCATGAGGAAGCTGGACTTGGCCGTGCCCCACCATTCCGCCGCCTGGCGGATCAGCCGCTCGGGGATACCGGTTACCTCGGCAGTCTTGGCGGGATTCCAGGAAGCTACGTGCTCGGCAACCTTGTCGAAGCCAACGGTGAACTGCTCGATGAATGCCCTATCGATCCACCCCTTCTCGATCATCAGGTGCAGCACGCCGTTGAACAGGGCGATGTCGCGCCCCGGCTTGACAGGCAGGAACAGGTCGCAGGTGCGGGCCAACGGCGTGATTCGAGGATCGACGACGATGATCCGCGCGCCGTTCTCGCGTGCCTGCCAGACGTACTCGGTCGTGATCGGGGCGCACTCGGCGACGTTGGCCCCGCTGATCCAGATCAGCTCGGCCTTGGGAATATCGCTCCACGGGTTCGCAGCTCGGTCGATTCCGAACGCCTTCTTGTTCCCAGCCCCGGCGCTCACCATGCACAGTCGGCCGTTGTAGTCGATGTAGGGAGTCTTGAGGCACACCCGGGCGAACTTGCCCATCAAGTAGGCCTTCTCGACCGTGAGGCTCGCGCCGCTGAGCACGCCCATCGCCGAGTGGCCGTAGGTCGTCTGGATGCGACCGATCTCGGAGGCGACGCGCGTGATCGCCTCCTGGTAGCCCATCGGGCTGAAACCCTCGGGGACCGAGGTGTCCCGCTTGAACGCCGTGAGCAACCGATCCGGATGAGCCCCCTGAAGGTAGCGTTTGACACCCTTCGGACAGAGCATGCCCCGGTTGAAGGGGAAGTCGTACCACGGCTCGAAGCCGGTGACGACGTTGTCTTTGACCTTGAGCTGAATGCCGCACTGCTGACCGCAGAAGCAGCAGTGCGTCTTGACAAGCCGGCCTGGCTCAGCGTCAGTGGCCAATCGCACGGGGCTTGAACGGTTCAGGTGCGGCCCGAAGCGGTCGAGGATCGGCAAGAGGTTGGATGGGGGGTTGGACATGAGAATTCCTCTCGTCGATCAAGCACGCTCGGCCGTCGTCGCTGGAGCCGACGCGGCCTCCATCATCGCTGCAACATCCACGATCCCGGGGCGGTGCGTCACCTCGCGGCCCCGACCGACCTGCCACAATCGCCCTTGCGCGAGCGCCATGCTGAGGCGGCGGCAGCGCGGGCAGATGTACTGGTAGTGGTCGATTGCGTCTTCGCCCACCCCCTGCATCTCGTAGGAGTACCCAAGCTCGCGCTCGACCCGAATGAGGTCTTCAACGTGCACCTTTGAGGCGAACGGCTGCGCGCAGTTCCGGCACACAGCCTGCTCGCCCGCTCTACCTGCGTCCTTGTAGAACGACACACCGAGTTGCGCCGGGCGCTGGAAGATGTGGAAGAACTTGCCGAAAGGCAGCCACAAGAGTGTGAAGATGACGCACGCGGCGTGCACAATCGCCAGGAAGTCGTAGGCGTACCCCTTCATCCACGTGTAGCTCGCGGTCAGCATCAGCCCGGTGATGCTGACCGCGAAGAGGAGGATGAGCGGCAGGAAGTCCTCGCCGAACTGCTGCACGGCCTCGGCGCCGCGATCACGCATCCGCCGTCTCATCGCGATCATCACTCCCGCGATGACCAGAAACGACGCCCACACCAAACCATGAAAAATCAATCCGCCCAGCACGCTTCCAATCCGGAAGCTAAACGTCGGGAACCCGAAGACGTACACGCGGTAACGCTCGAAGTCGTCAGCCGGCGTCTGAAAGTGGATCCACCCGAAGACCAGCGGGAACGTGATCGCAGCTGCCAACAGGCAGCCCCACATGATGAGCCAGTGGGCAGCCCAGCGGGGTCGGCTGCGCCGGAAGATGAAGTTGTTGAGCGCAAAGACGCCGATGACACGCTTGGGCCAAGCAGCGAGGTTGATGAGCAGCCGGTCACGGGAGAAGAATGCCTGCCAGCCCCGCCGCCAATAAAGCGCCGTCGGCGGACGCTGAAGCCACATGGAGTAGCGGTACGTAATCCCAAACACGGCAAACAGCGTGGCGAATGTGTAGCCAACGAGCGCCGCGTCGAAGTGGGCGAGGTTGCGGGAGCCGATGGCGATCAGCGCCGCCACCAAGAGCGTCGCCACAACACCTCGTGCACCTGCGCGGACCGTTTCTCGACTCAAGGCTGGCATCGTCACCTCGCATCCTGATTCTCCCGGAGCCGACATCCAGGAATGCGAGAGTGTATTCCGGGCCCTCCGGACGCGCGCACGTGGTCGGAGGGTGTGGGAAGATTTTGGAGTAGGTCGGGTACGAACGGGCTTCGCTCCGCCGCCGGCACCGCGGAACCACAGCGCACGATGAGGGGAGCTTTCGCCCGCGATCACGCGAAGTTGGTCGAGCGGTACACTCGGACGATGGGCGGTTCCTGGAGCAGGCCGCGCCATTCCGCCAGCAGCCCCTTCATGTGCTCGTCCTCGGCGACCCGGCGCTGGTCGAGTTCAAGGGCGGACTCATCCGCGTACTCAACGCGCTCGATGTACCGGCCGGGCCGTTGATCGTCTCGAAGAAGCGTGATCCGGATGCCACCCGGTTGCTCGTAGAAGGGAACCGCTCGGCGCAGGAACGCCAAGAGGTCAGCGAGCCGCTGCTCCGAGACACTGATCTCGAGGTCCAGCACGACACGGACGGGGCGGTCCATGTCGGAGAGGATAGGAGGTTTGCCCTCAGCTCGATCGAGAACGTCCCCGTTCCGCCGCCGCTGGAACTCGACCCACTCCCGCTGCCCGATCCGCTGCCGGAGGACGACATCGACGATCCGCTGGACTGGCCCGAGCCGGACGACGAGCCGCTGCTGCTCGATGAACCGCTTCCAGAGCCCGAGCCTGATCCCGAGCCGCTGGAACTCGATCCGGACCCGGACGACTGTGCCGTCGCGGGCATGTCGTTGTGGACCCAGACTCCCTCGGCCGAGAAGGTGTTCGTGCCCGGAATGTGGATCGCCACAGTGCGGTTGGAGCCTCGACGCGATCGACGGTCTCCTCGAGTTCCTCGGCGAACGGCCGGTGAACTGCTCGCGGGCCACTGGCTCAAGGTCGTCGCATTCGGGATGACTCCATGCCCGCATGTGCACGCGGACCCGCCAGAGGCGGTCGAGCGCGCTGTAGCCGGCCCAGGCCTCTGTCATGCCTCTGGTCCCACCAGCGATCGGAGCGATGCCAACGCCGCAGCGACCTCCGTCCCCTTGGCCTCGATGATCTCGATCAGGTCCGTCGGCGTCCGCGCATCCACCTCGGTCTTGCGATTCGGGTTCACGGCTTTCAGGTCGTACACCGCGTT
>JAGNNV010000323.1 GCA_017990495.1 Vicinamibacteria bacterium | reverse complement strand
CACTGCTCGCCGGCTTGCTTCGATCCTGGTCGTCGTTCTTCTTCCGTTGTCGCTCATGGCCACCGCTCAAGAGCGCGAGGACCGCACCCTGCTCAGCCAGACCGAGATGACCGCCATCATCAACGAGGTGTCGGGCGAGCGCGCGATGCACCATGTGCTCGAGCTCGTTCCCTATCAGCGGGTGCGTCCGCCGTCCGAGTACGCGGCGCCCTACCGTGAGAGCCGGGTGATGGCGGACTTCGCCAAGGCGTACGGCTTCAGCAACGTGGTCATCGAGACCTACGGCACGCCGGTGATGGCCTGGCAGCCGACTCAGGGCGAACTCTGGATGACCACACCGAAGAACACGAAGCTCTTCGACATTCACGACATCGCTCTTTCCCTGGCTTCTTTGAACGCGAACGGCGATTTCACCGGCGAACTCGTGGACGTGGGCGCGGGGCGAGCGCAGGACTTCGAGGGCAAGGACGTGAAGGGCAAGTTCGTCCTCTCCTCCGGGTCCACGGCCGCGACCTACGCCCAGGCGGTGGAGCGCGGGGCCATCGGCGTCCTGGGGATCAGCACCATCGGTTATCAGCGCACCGTGGACTTCCCCACCCAGATCGTGTCGTCGAACGTGAATGCACGTCCCGGCACCGTGGCGTGGTCGCTCACCCCCGAGGTCCGCCATAATCTTGCCGCCCTCATCACTCGCGGCGAGACCATCACCATCCGCTCCATAACAAAGAGTGCGCCGGTGGAGGTGAAGTCCGAGTACGTGCGCGCGGAGATCCCGGGCGACGGCAGCACCACCCAGGAGGTGGCGATCGCCGCCCACCTTTATGAAGGCGTCATCAAGCAGGGCGCGAACGACGACAGTTCCGGCTGCGCGCTCACTCTCGAAATCGGACGGGCCTACATCAAGCTGATCAACGAGGGGAAGCTGCCGCGTCCGAAGCGGACCATCAACTTCCTCTGGGTGCCCGAGATCGTGGGCACGAACGCCTGGCTGAACGCGTACCCGGAGAAGAAGAAGGCGATCATCGGCACACTGAACTTCGACATGGAGGCCATCCGCGTGGCCACGAGCCGCAGCTTCTGGATCCTGCAGCGCACGCCCGACACCTTCCCCTCGTATCTGAACGACATCGCGCAGAGCATGATGGAGTACGTCGCCGACATCTCGCGCGAGCGCGTGCGCTTCCGCCGGTCGCTTTCGGGTTACGCGCCCACCCAGCCCGTCGAGTCGCCGCGGGGCAGCAAGGACGCCTTCTACATCAAGATCGACAAGCACTACGGCTCGTCCGATCACGTGACCTACATGCAGCACGGCATCCCCGCGGTCATGTTCATCACCTGGCCGGACATGTGGTACCACTCGTCCGAAGACACTCCGGACAAGCAGGACTCCACCCAGTACAAGCGCGCGGGCACCGTGGGTCTTGGGTCTCTCGCGGTTCTCGCCTCGGGAACGAACGAAATGGCGGCTCGTGTGCTCGCCGACAACCTGGGCCGCGGCCTTTCGCGCATGGGCGAGTCCCACACCAAGGGACTCGGCTACCTGGCCGACGCGAAAGACGCCTCGGCTCTCACCACCGCTTACAAGGAGGCGCGGAACGCCATCCAGCACCAGGCGACTATCGAGAAAGCGGTGGTGCGGTCGGCCGGCGTCTTGTGGACGAACGTTGATGAGGGAAAGAAGCGGACCCTCGCATTCGAGCCGCTCATCGATCAGCGGGCGGGGGCTTTGCTCAACGAGGTGAAGGCCGCGTATCAACTCCAGGCGGCCCAGCGATCGGTCACCGCGGTCGAGCCGGTGATGTCGGCTGAGGAGCGCGAGGCCTCCATGCTTCTGGTCGAACCCGTACCGCCCCCTCCCGGGACGCGCCCCGGCGGCTTTGGCCGGGGGCCGACCACGGGGCCGAGTCTGCCCGACGAATTCAACGCGGAACTGTCTTTGCTGATCGCGAAGAAGCTGACCGTCCTTCAGATCCGCGATTTCCTCTCGGGCGAGTTCACTCCCCTTCCCGTGGGCGACGTGCTCAACGTCCTGCGGGCGAGGGAGAAGGCGGGCTCCGTGAAGATCACCACGAAGCCCTCGAAGTAGTCGCTACTTGATCGTGTGCTTCAGGGGGACGGCGCAGCCGCCCTTTCCTTTGCAGGTGTTCTTGCCCTGACAGCCGGCTTCCTTGGTGCCGCAGCCACCCTGACCCTTGCATTCGTTCTTGCCGCGGCACTCGTGATGGGGCGTGGTGGCGCAGCCGCCCTTGCCCTTGCAGGTGTTCTTCCCCGCGCAACCAGCGTCGCCGGCCTTGCAGCCACCCTGGCCTTTGCACTCGTTCCGGCCCTTGCAGATGTGCTTGGGAGCCTTGTCATCCGCCTTCTTGTCGCCCTTGGCGTCGTCGGGCCGGGCGTAAGCGCGCGCGCCCGTCGCCAGGCCGAGCGCCACCGCGCTCATCACTTTGTTGAAATCCCGTCGCTTCATTGCTGGTTCTCCCGCTTGGATGCCGTTTCTGAGAATGGTTTTCGTTTCCGCCTTTGACGAGCGCGAGCGGTCAGGTTCTCAGGAACGCGGTGCCTGGGTCAAACCGCTGCGAAGGCGGCGGAGGGCTTTGCGAGCTGGGTGCGTAGCGACGTCGAGCGCCAAGCGTGGGAGCGTCATCACCAGGCGCTTCTTGAGGGACATGTAGTCCTGCTTGCCGAGGACGAGGTCGACCATCACCCGTGACAGCGCGGGCGAGCGGTCGGCGTAATCGAGCATGCGGTCGGTGAAGCCTTTGGCGAAGAAGCGCTTGTAGAGCCGGGCCGCGCGCATGAGGTCGTGGCCGAATTCCTCCATCGCCCGCTCCGCATATTTGTGGGGCGTGCCTCCGCCGCTCACCACTTCCGCGAGCAGCTGGCCGGATCGCAGCGCGTAGTAGATCCCCTCGCCGGTGATGGGATCGGCCACCGCGGCCGCGTCGCCCACCAGGGCCCAGCGCTCTCCAGACATCTCGCGGAAGGTAGCGCCATCCTCGCCGGGCGAGGGAATAGTGTGGGCGTAGTAAGGCGTGTCCTCGTCGCGGGCCATCGCGGGAAAGGCGCGCGCCACTTCGCGTTCGAGCAGAGCCAGCAGATCGCGGGTGGGCGGATGACCGAGGGGTGCCCCGATGCCCACACCCACGTGACCGGCGCGCGGGAACAACCACAAGTAGCCCTCGACATCCTTCAGGAAACGCACCACCATCTCCGAATCACCGCGGGCATACCAGCCGCAGGCCATCCAGCGCCGCTCCTTGGGCGTGGCGGTCAAGAACGTGCGGCGCACCAGCGAGTTGGCGCCGTCGGCTCCGACCACGAGGTCGAATGTCTCCTCGAGGCCGGCGAGCGTCTTCACCCGACCGGTGGCGTCGACCCGGGTGACGCGATCGTTCGAGTGCCGGGCGCCCGCTTCCACCGCGCGCCGCAGCAGCCAGGAGTCGAACTCGGATCTCGCCACGATGCCGACAGGCTCGCCCAGGTCGAGCTCGAGCATCAGGCCGCGGGCGGTATCGAACCGACAGCTCGACACCCGCCGCGCGGGCAGCGGATCGCGCGCGGGGCCCTCGGGAAGAAGGGCCAGGGCCTTGCCGGTGAGTCCGCCACCGCAGGGCTTCTCCCGCGGATGCGAGGGATCAAAGATGATCACCTGTGCGCCGCGCTTCGCGAACTCGAGACCGGCCATCGAGCCTGCGGGCCCGGCTCCGACGATGCAGACCTTCACTGCGCGGCGCGAATCTCGGCCGCGGTCACGCTGGAGGTGCCCAGCTTCCCGACCGCGACACCCGCGGCCAGGTTCGAAAGCACCATGGCCTCGTGAGGAGCCGCACCAGCCACGAGAGCGAGGGCCAGGGTGGCGATGGCGGTGTCGCCCGCGCCGGTGACGTCAAAGACCTCGCGCGCGGTGGCCCGAACGTGCCAGTAGAGAAACTTCCGGCCCGCGCGCAGCCCGAGCGACATCCCTTCCTCGCCGCGGGTGACCAGGGCGCCCACGCTGCCCGCGATGGCGGCGATGCGGTGCACCGCCTGCTCGGCGTCGGCGTCGCTGCGGATGGCGATGCCGCTGATCTGCTCGGCTTCCTTCTGGTTCGGGGT
>JAGNNV010000322.1 GCA_017990495.1 Vicinamibacteria bacterium | reverse complement strand
CCACTGGCGCGAGGACACGAACTCGAGGGGGCGATCGCCCTTCTCGAAGAACTTCACCGCGTGTTCGAGAGGCTCGGGCTCGGCCACGAGGGGGGCCGCGCCATTCCGATCGGCCGAACCGTTCGCGTCGCGCAGGGCTTCGACGATGAGGCGCCGCGATTCCGACATCGACTTGCCCGCGATGGTGGCGTACACGGCGTTCGCGGCGCCGGCATCGAGCGATGGGAAAGCGGCGGTTCCGAACTCGACCGGGGCCATGCGCCCATCGCGACCGATGGTCTGACGCAGGGGGAAATTCTCCTCGCGCCACCACTGCACGTCGGTGGCGTCGCCGAAAGTACAGACCATCAGGATGCCCGTGCCCTTGGCCGGATCGACGAGGGGAGAGGCGAAGATGGGCACCGGCGTGCGGAAGAGCGGGGTGATCGCGTTCTTCCCGATGAGCGCCTTGTAGCGCTCGTCGTCGGGATGCGTCGCCACGGCCACGCACGCGGGCAGCAGTTCGGGACGTGTGGTGGCGATAGTGAAGTCGCCTCCGCCTTCCACCGCGAAACGGATCTTGTGGAACGCGCCCTTCATCGGCCGGTCTTCGACTTCGGCCTGGGCCACCGCGGTCTTGAAGTCGACGTCCCACATGGTGGGCGCCTCGTGCGTGTAGACGTGTTTCTTCTCGAAGAGGTCGAGGAACGAGAACTGGGCGATGCGCCTTGAGTGTTCGCTGATGGTCGAGTATTCCTGCGACCAGTCGACGGAGAGCCCGAGGCGCTGCCAGAGGGCCTTGAACGCCTTCTCGTCCTCCGCGGTGAGCTTCACGCAGAGGTCGATGAAGGCGCTCCGCTGGAGCTTCCTCGGGATGAGCTTCCGCGTCGCATCGTCCGCCTGTTCGAGCTTGGAGATGTCGTAAGGCTCAGCCCCCGCTTCGCAGCGGACGTGGAAGTAGTTCTGGACCCGGCGTTCAGTGGGAAGGCCGTTGTCGTCCCAGCCCATGGGGTAGAAGACGTTCCGCCCGCGCATGCGCTGATAGCGCGCGATCACGTCGGTCTGGGTGTAGCTGAAGACGTGTCCCACATGGAGCGAGCCCGAGACCGTGGGCGGCGGGGTGTCGATGACGTAGGTGGGCGCGTCCGAATCTTCCGAGAATCGGTAGGTGGCCGAAGTCTCCCAGACCTTCGACCACTTCTCTTCGGCTTCCTTCGATTCGAACTGCGAAGGCACGGACTCGGGATTAAAACGGCTCAATGGATCCTCACTCGCTCACCAAAGGAATGGTGGGGGAATTGTGGGGGAGTTCCCGGGGGGGAATCCCGGGCGCCGCGACCAGCCCCTGAGGGGCTTGACCGCGAAGATGAAACGCGCCGCAGGTGGAATCAGTCGCGCTCGGATTCGGCGCGGGCCTTGATGCGTTCGATCTCGGCCTTGACCAGCTTCTCGGCGATCACCGGGATGACTTCCCACGCGATTTCGCGGATGACTCGTTCGGAGACCTGCGAGATCACGCGCTGGGCGATCTGCTGGACCATGTCGACCGGGACCGCGACTTCCGATGCGGGAAGGGCGGCTCCGGCCGCCGCGGCCGCAACCGGAGGCGCAGCCGGCGTATCCGGCGGGCCGACGAGACCGTCGAAGGCGCCTGCGGCTTCAGCCGGCGGCGCTTCTGGTTCGGGCTCGGGCTCAAGCGACGCCGGGCCGGTGAGCGAAACGCTCGGCGCCTCGGGCTCCGGCTCCGCCTTGGGAGATTCCAGATCGGGCACGCCGGAAAGGCCTGGGTCGGTGGAGGCCACCGCGGCAACCGGTTCGAGCTCCATGGGTTCGAGTTCGCGTTCCGAACCTCGGGTGTCGAGTTCGTCGGGGGCCGCTGGGGCGTCGATCGCCGGCATGGCCTCGGGCATGGCCAGTTCCATCGACTGGGCGGTGTCGGTCTCGAAGTCTAGTTCCGCCGCCGGAGCTTCTGGAGCAAACGGCTCGGCTTCAGGCGCCGAGATCTCGGCGGTCGGCGCTACCTCTTCCACCGGTTCGATCTCGGGAAGCGGCTCGGCGGCTCCAGACTCCTCGTCTAGAGGGCCGTGCAGGGTTTCCGAAAAGTCTGAGGGTTCGGGCTCGCCGGTCAGAACGTCGGGCTCGGGCTCAGCGAATACCGGAGCGTCGAGGGAGAGGCTGCGCGCCGCCATCTCACGGACATCGAGGGGAACCTCGATGGTGGAAACCGGATGGGTCTCCGTCTCGTCCTCGTAGGAGTAGTCATGAGGCGCCGTGGGTGCGGGCAGGGGCACTTCGGTGGCGGCGATCTCCTCGGGCTCGGCCTCGAGTTCGGCCAACGGTTCGGGGGCCGTCGGCTCCTCTACCGGCTCGGCCTGCGGCGCGCTCGCGGCCAGCGCGGCCGCCTGTTCGGCGAGCAGGGCCTTGACTCGGGCCACGAGGGCCGGAGGATCGAAGGGCTTCGACACGTTGCCAAGCGCGCCCACCGCCTTGGCGCGTTCCGCGTCGTACGGTTCGAAGGCGCCGTTGAGCAGGAGAATCGGCACGTCCTTGAGCTGCTCCGAGGCGCGCAGGGCCTCGCAGACCTGGTAGCCATCGAGCTGCGGCATGATGACGTCGCACAGGACGATATCGGGCAGAAAGGCGAGGGCCTTGTCGACGGCCAGCCGGCCGTTGCCGGCGGTGACGACCTCGAATTCGTCGGAAGGGAACGTCAGCTCGACAACCTTCTGAATCGTGATGCTGTCGTCGGCGAGGAGCAGTTTTTTTCGCATTTCGGTTTGGTTCGCCCCGATGAAATTTTCTTCTCGCGCGCCCTCTTTAAGAACCCTGCGGATTGCAGAGGAGGCCTCTGGCTCGAAGCGTCCTGCAAACGATAGTTCGCTCCGCCGAGCCCTGTCAATTGTTGAGCCGCGCCACTTTCGAGCGACCCGCTTTTCCTCGGGGATCGGCCCGCCCGAGCCGTCAATTTTTGATTTGAGGGGTCTGGGGCCGAGGGGCTCCTAGAATGCGTCCATGCGGCTCCGCTTCACAAATGCCTGGGCAGGTCGGAACCGTCGCCAGCCCCGTTGCCCGGAATGCGGCGGCGACCGGTTGCGGTCCTCGCGACGCCGTTACGAAGGGGTATGGACTTCGTTCTTCAAGGTGAGGCCGGTCAAGTGTCAGGGGTGCGGGATCTATTTCCCCATGGCCGCCGACGCCAGCATCAGCTCGGCCAAGACCGACCCCCTTGATCTGCACCTGCCCTTTCGGCCTCTCGAAATGGACCCTCCTCTCCAAGGAGGCCAGGAGACAAGACCGCGCGAAGATGCCGACTTCGGCCCTCCCATCGGCCGCATGGACTTCCGCGGCAGTTGTCCCGTTTGCGATTCCAAAGCGGTTCGGCCCTCGCGCGACCTGAGCGACCTGCCGCTCGTCGCCCGGCTGGACCTGCGAGCGCCGTATCGCTGTGCCGAATGCAACGCCAGCTTCGATCGCATCCTGCCCTCCAGAGTGGCCGCGGTCGTGCTGCTGCTGCTGGTTGTCCTCGGAGGCCTGACCTACGCCGCCAATTCGATGTTCGGCCGCCGGGCCCTGTCGCAAAAGGCGCCCAGGCTTCGCCCGGGTCAGGTGCCCAAGCTCCCCCCGCCTGTGTTCCGCTAGAAGTCCACGGGCTGCTCGGGGAAGTGCCGATCGATCAGAACGTCGCCGGTCGCACCAGGGCCTTTAGAACCGACTGCGTCTTCATGTCGCCGAGCGCCTGCGTGGTTTCACCGAGAGCGTATTCCCGAGTCACGAAACCCGCCCAGTCGTAGCGCTCGCGCGTCCGCTCGAGCCCGCCCATCGAGAGGTACAGGTGACGGAACTCGTATCCCCACGACCCGAGCAGAGTGACGTGTTTGCGGTTGAGATGTCGGTGCGGTGAGATGGTGATGTCGCCCGCGTCCGTGTACTGGCCGACCACCACCACGCGGCCGCCATCGCGCACCAACTCGAGGGCCTCGCGCACGGCAGCCGGATTCCCGGTGGCTTCGATCACGAGGTCGGCCCCGCGACCGCCCGTCTGATCAAGCACGATGCGCCGGCGTTCGGAGGCCTCGGTCACGGCCTCGATGTCGATGGCCTCGTCGACGCCACGCG
>JAGNNV010000321.1 GCA_017990495.1 Vicinamibacteria bacterium | reverse complement strand
CGCCCACGAGTTTCATCACCCGCACCATGGCGGCGCGATCCGCTTCGAGACGGGCCACCACCACGCCTCCCATGGCATCGCCGTGGCCGCCCAGATACTTGGTGGCGCTGTGGACCACGAAGTCGGCGCCCATGGTGAGAGGCTGGCAAAGGAAAGGCGAGGCGAACGTGTTGTCCACCACCAGACGCGCGCCCGCTTCGTGGGCCACGGTGGCGCAGGCCGCGAGGTCGCAAACCTTGAGCAGGGGATTGGAGATCGTCTCCGCCAGCAGCACCTTGGGCTTCAGGCTGAGGGTGCGGTCGCGCACGTCGTCGAGATCGTTGAAGTCGGCGGTGATCGTTTTCACACCCGCGGGCGCGAACACGTGATTCAGCAGCGCGAAGGTCGCCCCGTAAAGGTCCTGGGAGGCGAGAACAGTGGAGCCGGGGGTCAGGTTGCAGGCGAACAGCGCCGCGTGCATCGCCGCCATGCCCGACGCGTAGGCGCAGGCCGCCTCGCCGGCTTCGAGGGTGACAAGAGCGTCTTCGAAGGCCCCCACCGTGGGGTTGCCGTGACGGGTGTAGATGTAATCCCCGCCTTCTCCGGTGAAGACCTGCTCCACCTCTTCCATGGTGTCGTAAGTGAAGGCGGAGGTGGCGTAGATGGGTGTCGCCACCGGCCGGCCGCGCAGCGGCTTCTGATGCTCGCCCGCGTGAACCATCTGCGTCCAGAGTCCGTTCGTGATCATCTTCATTCTCCCGCTCGCGGTTCGCCGTTGATCGATGGCCCGCCGACCCTATCGACCGTTTCGCGCGGGTGTCAAGACGGTATCCTCATCGCCATGCCGATGCCCATGGTCAGCCTGAGCGCGCTCATTCTCTCCATGATGCAGGCGGCATCTGCGACGCTGCTACCCGATCCTCTTCAGGCGGGGTGGCAGGGAAAGGCCGTGTGCGAGCGCCTGCTCGAAGACGACCGGCAGCGGGTTCTCCGCTGCACGTTCGCTCCGGGCGTCGGACATGAGCGCCATCGGCACCGCCCGCATTTCGGCTACGCCCTTGCCGGCGGGCGCATGAGAATCACCACCGCGGAAGGAGTTCGGGAGGCCACTCTCGAAACCGGCAGCACGTTCACCAGCCGGGGCATCGCCTGGCACGAGGTGCTGAACATCGGTGACAGCACCGTCCAGTATCTGATCGTCGAAACGAAGGAGGCCGAGGCGCCGGCCGCGAAGTAGGGGGCGAGGGCGCCGGACTACAAATCGCGCGCGCGGCGGTCGGCCTCGAGGAAACGTCCGGCCAGCGCCTTGATGAATGCGCCCGTCCAGGTCTGCAGACCGAGAGCCTGCGACAGGGTCTCGCCCGTGACCACCCTCACCTCGAGGGCCTCGGTGGCCTCCACGGTGGCGGTGCGCGGCTCGGCCGCGAACACCGCGGTTTCGCCGAAAACATCGCCCGGTCCGAGTTCGCGCAGCACCACGCGTTTGCCGTGACTCGTGGCCGTCACCGCGCAGCGCCCGCTCACGATGACGAAGGCCTCGTTGCCGGACTCGCCCTCGCGGATCACCACCTCGCCCGCGGCGTAGGTCCGCCGCGGCGCCCGCTCTTCGCCGCGCTGGAAACCCACCACGTCGCGCTGCATGTCGAGCACGCTCTGATACCGATCCTGGGGTCGCGCGCTCAGGGCCTTCATGGCGATCTTGGCGAGCGCGGGCGGGATGTAACGATGCGGCGTGCGCTCCGAAGGCGGCATCACCTCTCCCCGAATCGCCGAGGTCAGAACCGCGACCATGGTTTTCCCGGTGTAGGGCCGCTGCCCGGTGAGGACTTCGTACAACATCCCGCCGAGCAGGAACACGTCGGTCAGTTCGCTGATGTGGGCGTCGATTCGCAGCGCCTGCTCGGGGCTCATGTAGGCGGGCGTGCCGGTGGAAGCGTCGCGGGCGGAGAGTGTGGTGATCTGGGTCGACTGGTCGGTGCCCGGGCGGTAGCGCGCGATGCCCCAATCGACCACGTACACCTGGCCGAAGGGCCCGAGCATGATGTTGTCGGGCTTGAGGTCGAGGTGGATCACCTTGCGGCTGTGGGCGAAGGCCACCGCGTCGCAGACCTTGACGAAGATCGACAACACCGGATCCAGCACATCGGCGGGCCAGGGCGGGGCGGGGAGGGATTTGAGGTGCTGGCCGAAGGTCTGACCCTGGATCAGCTTCATGACCAGAGACAACTCGCCCCCCGGCCCGGTGGCCAGGCGATACACCGGGGCGATGTTCGGGTGATCGATGAGCGCCGTGATCCGGGCCTCGTCGATGAAACGCTGGGCCAGGAATTCGTTCCGGCTGAAGGCGGGCAGCATCACCTTGATCGCCACCATGCGCTTCAGGTCGTCGTCGAAAGCCCGGCGCACCGCGCCCATGCCGCCACGTCCCACCTCGCCCCGGTCCGAATAGGGGGAGGGAAGCCGCACGTTCAGGGGCACGCCGTCCTTGTCGGGCAGGGCCTCCTCACCGGCAAAGGCCTGCGTCCGCGCCTCCGCCGATTCGTGTTCCGCGGCCAGGGTGCGAGCCAACACCTCCAGCTCTTCCGGGCTGGTCGGCTGGGTCAGGTCCGCCGGGTCCATGGGGCAAAGTGTAGTTGAGGTCGAGGGCCCGATGTTGCCCTCGGGGCGCTCTGTGATCTACTTCCGCCCGTCATGCGCGCCACCGACCTCCGCGGCATCCTCCGCTACGTTCCCCAGTTCCGAGAGAAGACCTTCGTCGTCTCCATCGACGGGGCCATCGTCGAGGACGAGAACTTCCCCAACCTGCTCATGGACGTGGCCGTGTTGTGGTCGCTCAACGTGCGCGTGGTCCTTGTCCACGGCGCCGCCGCCCAGATCCGGGCCCTGGCCGAGAAAACCGCGGCCTCGCCTTCCGACCTCGAAGGCTCAGGGGTGACCGACGCCGCGACATTGCAGCTCGCCCTCACCGCCTCCAACCGTCTCACTCACGAGCTGCTCGAAGGTTTGAGCGCCGCCGATTTGAGGGGGGCGAGCAGCAATGCCGTGATCGCCCATCCCCTCGGCATTCTGCGTGGCGTCGATCACCTCTTCACCGGTCGCATCGAGCGCATCGACATCGAATTCATCCAGAAGCTCATCGGCAGCGGCATCGTGCCCGTGATCCCGCCCCTCGGTATGGATGGCGAGGGTCACAGTTATCGCGTCAACTCCGACTCCGTGGCCTTCGAGGTCGCCAAAGCCCTTGGTGCGGTGAAGCTCATTTATGTCACCACCGCCGAAGGGCTCACCGTGAACGGCGCCATCGCCCGCCAGGTGGCGGTCGACGAGCTGGACAAGGCGATTCAGGACGGATCGGTGGCCGCGGATCAGGTGTCGAAGGCCCGCTATGCCGTGGCCGCGTGCCACGCCGGGGTTCCGAGGGTGCACGTGATCAGCGGCCGGGTCGACGAGGGACTGCTGGCCGAGATCTTCTCCAACGAGGGCATCGGCACGCTCGTCTACGCGAACGACTATCGCCAGATCCGCCGCGCGAAGAAGCGCGACGTGCGCAGCATCCAGCAGCTCATCCAGGCCTCGGTCGAAAGCGAGGAGCTGCTGCCCCGTTCCCGCGCCGCCATCGAGAAGCAGCTCGATGACTACTACATCTTCGAGGTCGACAAGAACCCCGTGGCCTGCGTGGCCCTGCATGTCTATCCCGAGACGGAGCAGGGGGAACTCGCTTGCCTGTGCGTCCGCGCCACCCACGAGAACCAGGGCCTCGGGCGGCGGATGGTTCAGTACGTCGAGGAACGCGCGCGGGAGATGGGCCTCAAGTCGCTGCTGGCGTTATCGACCCAGGCTTTCAACTTCTTCCAGTCGAAGGGCGGCTTCACCGAGGGCACTCCTGACGCGCTGCCCCCCGCGCGCCGCGAGAAGTACGAGCAGAGCAAGCGCCGATCGAAGGTCCTGGTGAAGTCGCTTCGCCCCGAGGCCACCCCACCCAACGCCCGGTTGTAGCGCTCCCACCGCCCTCGCCATCTAGGCTGGGGCCGCCGTGGTCTTCAGCTCCCACCTCTTCGTCTACTACTTCCTCCCGGCCGTTCTGGCCGTCTACTACCTGCTGCCCGGGCGGGCCCGTCA
>JAGNNV010000320.1 GCA_017990495.1 Vicinamibacteria bacterium | reverse complement strand
CTTTCCATCGAAGCGCGCCTCTCTCTGATGGCGGACATCTGCGACGCGGTCGAATACGCCCACCGCAATCTGGTCCTCCACCGCGATTTGAAACCGGCCAATATCCTGATCGACGCCACCGGCTACCCGCGCCTGCTCGACTTCGGGATCGCGCAGGCGCTTGATCGCGACACCGCCGAAGAATCGACCCGCACCTCGGAACGACGACTGACCCTCGGATACGCGAGCCCCGAGCAGATCCTCGGGCGGTCCCTGTCAACGGCGAGCGACGTGTACTCGCTCGGCGTGATCCTGTGTGAACTGCTCACAGGCTCCCGTCCGATCGACGTCGGGTCGGGCCAGGACATCAGCCTCATCCTCCATTCAGAACCGCGAGCGCCCTCGACTCTGGTTCAAGACCCACAGACGCGTAGACGGCTGCGGGGGGATATCGACGTCATCGTCTTGAAGGCTGTGCAGAAAGAACCTGAGCGAAGGTATCCGGGAGCGGGAGCGCTCGCCGAGGACCTTCGCCGCCATCTCCGCGGCCATCCGGTGGCGGCGCGACCGGACACCATCACCTATCGCCTCGCCAAGTTCGCCCGCCGGAACCGTCTGGCGGTTGCGGCTGGTGCTGCCGGCCTCATCGCCGCGATGTTGGGCGTCGGAGCCACCGCATACCAGGCCAAAGTCGCGGCCACCGAGCGCGAACGAGCGGTTCGCCGCTTCGCGGAGACCCGCAAGCTCGCAGGGGCGTTGCTCTTTGAGATTCACGACTCGATCATGAATCTGCCTGGCTCCACGACTACGCGCAGGCTGATCGTGGATCGGAGCCTCGAATATCTCGATCGCCTTCTCTCCGATCCAGGATCCGATCCGACGCTGATTCGGGAGGTCGCCCAGGCCTACGTTCGGGTGGGCGACGTGCAGGGGCTGCCCAGATTCGCGAATCTGGGCGACCGCCCGGGCGCCATCGCGAGCTACCAGAAGGCCCTGAGTTTGCGTCGGACCATTGCACCGGCCTTTGCCGCCGACCCTTCCTTCCAACTCGATGGCGCCCAGCTCGAACAGCGGCTGGGTGAGATGGAAGACGCGGGTGGTGATCTCGCCGCGGCCTCCGCCCGTTTTCGCCGCGCGGTCGAGGATGGCCGCGCGCTTCTTTCAAGGCCAGATGCGCCGCCCAACGCGCTGCGCGAGGTCGCGACCGCGGAGGCCCTGTTGGGCGACACGCTCGGCAGCCCTTTGAGGTCGAATCTGGGCGACATCGAGGGGGCCCTGTCTCACTACCGCGCGGCGGTGGACCTCGTGAACCGTTGGCTGGCCATGGACCCGAAGAGCGGCGAGCGACGACATTTCTCCGCGAGTTTCCAGGCCCGTCTTGGTCAGACGCTGGGTGCGGCTGGACGCAGCGAGGAGGCCATCGCGGAACTGGCGGCCTCCATCGACGTGCTTTCCTCCTTGCGCGTCGATTTCCCCAACGTCACACCCATCCGACGCGATCTTGCCTTGCACCGCCGCCTGCTCGCTTCCGCCCTTCTCGACGCCTCTCGGCCCATCGAGGCCTTGCCGCTTCTCGACGCCGCCGCCGCCACCGCGCGGGAACTGGTTGCCGAGGACCCGGCAAGCGTGATGGAGCCTCAACTCGCCGCCACGATCGAGCTGACGCGCTCGCGGGCGTTGTTGGACCTGGGACGCGCACATGCGGCCAAAAGAAGCGCGGAGGAGGCGACCCGCCAGGTTCGCACCATTCTGCCGCGAATGAGTGACGACCGGGGCCTGGGCCGAATCCTCGCTCGCGCCGCGATCGCGGCTGGTCGATCAGAAGCCCACCTGGGCCAGAAGGCGGCGGCTCTGCGCCACAGCCTTGATGCCGTGGCCCTCGCCGAGAAACTCGTGGCGGACAATCCCGAGGATGCCTCGGCACGGATCGCGCTGGCCGAAGGCCTGGCCCTCGCCACTCTGGTGGCGCCGCCGGGCCCAACCAAGCTCTGGCACCAAAGGGCGACTTCGTTGCTCGTGCAGCTTGAGCGCGAGGGGCGTCTCGATGTCGGAGCCCGGACCTTGCTGGAGTCGCTGCGCGGAGGGATCCACCCCCAAACGTAGAATCGCCTCATGGACATCAAGGCGCTTCTCTCCCGACTCCGCATCGAATCCGAAAACTCCGGCGGCAAGGGGGTTTCGTGGATCGCCTCCCCCTCCGGCGAGGAAATCATCTCCACCAACCCCGCCACCGGCGAAGTGCTGGCAAAGGTGACGACGGTGAACGAGGCGGAATACGACCGCATCGTCGAAGAAGCGGCCGAGGTCTTCAAGCGCTGGCGTACCCTGCCCGCCCCCAAGCGCGGCGAAATCGTCCGCCAGATCGGTGATGCCCTGCGCACCCACAAGGACGACCTCGGGGCACTCGTCACCCTGGAGATGGGCAAGATCTACGCCGAAGGCAAGGGCGAAGTGCAGGAGATGATCGACATCGCCGACTTCGCCACCGGGCTTTCGCGCCAGCTCTACGGCCTCACCATGCATTCCGAGCGCCCCGGCCATCGCATGTACGAGCAGTGGCATCCCCTTGGCCCCATCGGCGTGATCAGCGCTTTCAACTTCCCCGTGGCGGTGTGGTCGTGGAACGCGCTGGTGGCCGCGGCCTGCGGCGATACCGTGATCTGGAAGCCGTCTGAACTCACTCCGCTCACCGCCATCGCCACCCAGAAGATCGCGGACACGGTGCTCGAGCGGCACGGGTTCGCGGGCGTCTTCGCCCTGGTGATCGGCGGACCTTCGATCGGGGCCCGTCTCACCGCCGATCCCCGCCTGCCCCTGGTCAGCTTCACCGGTTCCACCGCGGTGGGCCGGAAGGTCGGCGAAGGCGTGGCCAAGCGCCTCGGGCGCAGCCTGCTCGAACTCGGCGGCAACAACGGCATCATCGTGATGAAGGACGCCGACCTCGGCCTCGCCTTGCGCGGCGTGGTCTTTGGCGCCGCCGGCACCGCGGGTCAGCGATGCACCACCACGCGGCGCCTCTTCCTGCAAAAGGAAATCGCCGCCACCTTCACCGCGTCGCTGGTGAAAGCCTACGGACAGATCAAGGTGGGCGATCCCATGGATCCGGCGACCCTGATGGGTCCGCTGATCAACGAGAAGGCCGTGGCCTCGTTCAAACGCGGGGTCGAGAACGCGGTGGCGGAGGGCGGGGAGATCCTCTTCGGAGGCAAGGTCATCAAAGGCCAGTACGTCGAACCCACCATCATCAAAGCCCGAGCTGGCATGAAGATCGTGTGCGAGGAGACGTTCGCGCCGATCCTCTATGTCATCGAGTTCGACGAATTCGACGAAGCCATGAAGGCGCACAACGACGTGCCCCAGGGCCTCTCGTCCGCCGTCTTCACCACGAACCTGCTCACCGCCGAGGCGTTCCTCTCCGCCGCGGGCAGCGATTGCGGCATCGCCAACGTCAACATCGGCACCTCGGGCGCCGAAATCGGCGGAGCCTTCGGGGGCGAGAAGGACACAGGGGGCGGACGCGAGTCGGGTTCAGACGCCTGGAAGGCCTACATGCGCCGCCAGACCAACACCATCAACTACTCAAAGGACCTGCCCCTCGCCCAGGGCATCGTTTTCGGAGGCTAGGTCGCGTCGTCGTCGCGCCGGCGGTTGCGAAGGCCGGCGCGGACGAGCAGGCTGAGCCAGGCCAGCACCGAGATTCCGACGCCCGCGGCGAGGCCAGGCGTTTGATACTCGAGTTCGACGAGATGCTCGCCGGCGGGGAGATCGACCGACTGGAAGATGAGATTGGCGGGACGCACCACCGCCGGCTGGCCATCCACGAGCGCTGACCAGCCCCCGGAAATCGCATCCAGCACCACCAGGGTTCGGGGCGCCTCCAGCTTCACGCGGATCGCGGTCCGGCCGTCGATCATCTCCTCCACACGCAGAAGAGCAGCGCCCGGCGCGCCGTCCGGCGTGGCGTTCCCACTCGGACCGGCTTCCTTCACCCGAACGATCTCATCGGCCAGATCGAAATCGGCGGCGCCCAACACCCGCACCGCGTCGTCTTCCGAGTCCACCACACGGACCCGCGAGGCGAAGTAAGCATGCGGCCGCGGCTCGGGCACGCGGAGAACCAGCAGATCCTGCTCGTGGAGAGT
>JAGNNV010000319.1 GCA_017990495.1 Vicinamibacteria bacterium | reverse complement strand
CACGTCGAAGGCGGCGGCGGCGGGATTGACCACCTTGAGGTGCGCCTTCACCCGCGCGGCGAGCGCGGGAACGAGATCGGAGTGGCGGCTGCCGGCGCGCACGTCGCCGAAGTTGTGGGCCACGATGATCGTGTCGAGGGTCTCGCGATCGATCCCCGACGAATCAAGAGCGTCCGTCGCGGCGATGGCGGCCAGATCCGAGGTGACCTGCGAGTCTTCGGCGTAGCGGCGTTCGCGGATGCCGGTGATGGCTTCGAACTGATCGATGATCTGCTCGTTCGACTTCGGGATCTTCTTGCCGTCCGGGCCCCAGAACTCGCGGCCCAGCATTTCCGCGTTCGAGACCCGGCGCCTCGGAATGGCGCTGCCCGTGCCGACGATGACGGTGCGCAGAGCCATGGGCTCAGTTCCCGAACAGGCGGTCGAAGTTCTCGACCGTGGTTTCGCCCAGTTCCTCGAGGGTGACGCCTTTCACCTCGGCCATGCGCCTCGCCACGTCGACCACGAACGCGGGTTCGTTGCGTTTGCCGCGATGGGGGGGAGGGGCCAGGAAGGGGCAGTCGGTCTCGACCAGAAAGCGATCCATGGGCACCGTCTTCGCCACCGCGCGCAGGGGATCGGCGTTGGCGAAGCAGGCGATGCCGGAGAAAGAGATCGAGAAGCCGAGGGCCAGTGCGGCATCGGCGAGTTCCTGTGTGCCGGTGAAGCAGTGGATCACGCCTCCCACCTCATCCGCTTTCTCCTCCCGCAGGATCTTCACCGTCAGGTCGTCGGCCTCGCGGGTGTGGATGATCACCGGGAGCTTCACTGACCGCGCGATCCGGATCTGGCGACGGAAAACCTCCTCCTGCTGATCGCGAGGCGAGTGGTCGTAATGGAAGTCGAGGCCGATTTCGCCGATGGCGCAGATCGAACGCGTCTCACCCAGGGTCTCGAGGCGTTCGGCCAGAACCTCGCTCCAGCAGATGGCCTCATGGGGATGGAGTCCGCCCGAAGCCTTGAGGCCGCAATCGCGCGCGATGGTGAGACCGCGGTCGAGCCCCACGCTGTCGTCGGCCTGGGCCACCAGCAGCATCCGCACCACACCCGCCTCCGCCGCCCGCTTCAGAAGGGCGGGTCGGTCGGAATCGAACTCCGCGAGATCGATGTGGGTGTGGGAGTCGGCGAAGCGCATGGCGTGCAGTTTCTCAGAGACGGGAGGCTGCGTCGAAATCGCGGCCCAAATTGCCTACTGAGTGGCGCAGGGGATGGAGGGTGAGAGATAGCCGAGCGCCTTCATCTGTTCGCACTGCTCCGGGGTCATGCCCTCGGTGGAGTCGGCGGCCACCGCCCCTCGCCTTTGCGAGGCCACCCAGGCGAGCAGATGCTGGCGATACATCTCGCGCAGAGCCACGGGGGCGCGAGGAGCGTAGTCGTGTTCCTTGCCTTCGAGGCGGGGCGTGGCCGAACGATCGAAGAGGGAGAACGCTGCGGTCGCGGAGTTGTAGATGAAGGTGTGCGAGGTGTTGCGCAGGCCGTAGACCGGCCGCGCCCAGACCGTGCGCGTGATCACCTCACGGTCGTCCTTGACCCGCGCGCGCTCCTTGTTCTCGATGATCTTGAGCAGTGAAGCGCCCTGAAAGGCGCGCGCGGTGCCTCCTTCCCCGGTGAGTCCGAACACATCGAGCACCGTCGGAGCGATGTCGGTGAGGTCGACCAGGGCGGCCACGCGAGCCGCCGGGGTTTGGGACCGTATCGCTTTGGGCAGCACCACGATCAGCGGCACGCGGGCCGTCTCCTCGAAGACCTGGGCGTTGTGGCCGATGAAGGCGTGTTCGAACAGGGCCTCGCCGTGATCTCCCACCACGATGACCACGGTGTTGTCGAGAAGTCCGCGCGATTCGAGTTCGCCGCGCAGATAGCCCACCTCCTGATCGGCGAAGGCCAGATTGCCGTCGTAGAGCCGGCGGAGGTGCTCGATCTCTTCGGCCGAGGGCTGAACCACGCCCTGGTTCACATCCTTCAGCCATTGCTTGGCCGGAGCCCCACCATCGCGGAGCCGTTTGGGAATGGGCCCGTCGGGACCGAAGCGGGTATCGAAGGGCGGGGGCGGGTCGTAGGGTTCGTGAGGCTCCCGGTAGTGGACGTAGGCGAAGAAGCGCGTGCCGTCTTTCTTCATCCGGTCGAGGAAGCCGGGCACGACGTGACGGAAACCCGATGCAGCCGACCCGTACTTGCGCCACGGCTCGTCGAACTCCTTGAAGCCGCGATCGAAGCCGTTGTAGGCGCCCGCCACCTGATTGGCCACGAAACCCGCGGTGTGGACGCCCTGGGCGGTGAGGACCTCGGCCAGCGTGAGCCGGTCTTTGGGCAGCTTGGCCGAGAAGGCGACGTCACCGTGATGCCGGTCGGGCTGCTGCGAAGTCCACACCGAGGACATGGCGGCCAGGGTGTAGGCCGCGGTGGTGTAGGCATTGTCGAAGATGAAGCCTTCGCTCGCGAGGCGATCGAGGTTGGGCGTGGTGGTTCGTGGATGGCCGTAAACGCCGAGCGATTGCGCGCGCGCGGCATCGAGCACGATGAAGAGAACGTTCGGCTTGCTTTCGCCGAGACTCGCGCCAAGCCTTGTGGCGTTCCCCGCCTTTGTCTCTGCGCCTTTCGGAGTCGCGGGGTCGGAGTCGGAATCGGCCAGCACCCTGGGGGCCCGGATCTGCGCGAAGGTGAGCCCGGGTTGATCGGAGACGACGTCCATCCTCACGATGAAAGGCGTGCCCACCTCGCCCTTGAGCGCGATCCTGGCGGGCTGCAGCCCCTGCGGGTCGAGGGGAAGGCTGACGCGATCGCGCGTCTTTCCGTCGGTGGAATCGAACACGATCTCGAGCGTCCCTTTGCCTCCCGACGAGGCCGACCAGGGATGCAGGCCGCTCTCGAACTCGAGTGTTCCGTTCCGGGGCAGGCGGAAGGCGAACGAGGTCTGCGACCCGCCGGGCAGGACGACCGAGGGGATGCCGTCCTTCTCGGTGACTTCGAAGGCGCGCGGCGTCTTTCGCTCGAGGAGGAGGTCGAGGGTGCGGTCTTTCGGGTCAGCGACGGTGAGGGTGAAGAGCGCGGCCGCGAAGTCGCGCGTGTCGCCCGATCCTTCCCCCAGCTTCGCAGGCACGATGGCGTGCGAGAAGCGAAGCGACAGGTTGTTGGTTGGACCCTGCGCGTCGGCCGGCCAGTCGAAGCGGACACGCGCGCGTTCGGGGCTGATCGGTCGCTCGCCGAGGCTTTTGCCGTTCACGGAGAGAGTGAGGCGCTGATCGGGGATACCGGGGTAGGCCTCGATGTCGAAGACCAAAGCGCGGTCGCGCGGGGCGTCGATGTCGAGACCGATGACGGCGTCCTGTCTCACCCACTGGAAACGTTCGCGCTCGCGAGCCTCCGGATCTCCGCCGAATCCTTCGATGAGATGGGGCTCGGCATCGGGCCAGCCAAAGACGATGGCGGGACGATCCGACGCGCGGGCCGCGAAGGCGAGGCGATCGGCGAGGTCGTGCACCACGCCGCGCGGACGGCTGGCGGAGGACTGGTAGACCCACAGGCCCGCGGCGGCGAGAAGGACGCCCAGGCTCAGGACAAGAATGACGCGGCGCATCGAGGAGGGTGGAGGATATGTCGGATGCGACGTTCGTCACTCGCCCCGCCCGGCCCGCTTGTCAGATCCGGCCCTTGGGCGTACATTGACGCATCATGGCTACACAGATCGAACTCATCGACAAGTACAAGAAGGAACTAAGCAAGCTCAAGGTGAAGGTCGATGATGTTCTGCTCAAGGCCGTGGTGAAGTCCCTCGGCCCCGCGGTGTACCGCGACGATGCCTCGAAGATCTCCGCCGCCGATGCCGACGAGCTGGAACGTGTGAAGCAGAACTTCATGATCCGGCGCCTTGGGCTGTCGAACGGGCCGAAGCTCGACGCCATGCTGAACAAAGCCATCGACAAGACGGGCCGCTCGTCGAAGAACAAGTACCGCGCGGTTTTGTATTACATCATCACAAAAGACGCGAAACGCGAAGCCGCGTTGTTGTAGGGGCGTTGCGGACACCCGCCCAACGACCCTGCTTGTTGAACCTCTCGTCACCCCCGACGAAGCCACTCCGTTTCGACGTGCGTAGATCGGGGGCCTAG
>JAGNNV010000318.1 GCA_017990495.1 Vicinamibacteria bacterium | reverse complement strand
CTCGGGAGGTGGGGGCGGAGCGAACCGGACAAGATCTTTCTCCCCGGAAGCGAGCACGATCTCCACCGTCTCGGTTCCGATCTTGACCACACGCGCACCCGCCAACCGATCCCCCTCCTTCACCAGTTGATCGTTGATGATGGCGATGGGCTGGGAGTCGCGCTCGCTGATGGCCTGCAGGACGAAGGCCGGAGCGGGAGCCATCGCGGGAGTGGTGGGGCGGGAGTTCTCCCGATGTGGTTCCGCGGTCACTGCGCCGCCGCTCTGGCGCGAACGACCGAGGTCGGAATCGGCCGCGTTGCGAGCCGCCATGCGGATCGGGGGCTCGGTCTCAATGATGAGCGGCGGGGGCAGACCGGCAGCGCCCTTGGCGGTGCGGGTGGTGGCCTCGGTGCGAAGCGGAGGAGATTCCCGCGCGGCTTCGGGAGACGCGGCGGGACGCGAGGCCGGGCCAAAGGCGAGAACCAGAAAACCGCCGGCGGCGAGCCCGAAAAGCAGGGGCCAGAACGATCGCCTTCTCGATGGAGTGGGACGGTAGGAGGGCACGGCCACGCCGACGATTCCGGACGGGGTCTCGGGCTTCTCGACCCGACGGAGCGCCTCCAGAACAAGACTCACGGCGAGGGAACCGTCCTCTTCGCCGACCCGCCGTCGATCGAGTACAAAGCGGCGAGCAGGGCGCCTTCCACCGACACCGCGTCCTTGAGTCCGACGCGCTCGGCCACCCGGCCGAGCACAGCCGCGACCACGGCGTCCGAGGCGTGGCGCGGCACCGTCCCCCGGCGCTCGAGAACCTTGCGCGCCCATTCGAAGCGCGCCCGCTCGGGCTTGGCGAGAACACCGTCGCGGTCGACGAAGCAGATGATGGCGCTGCCCAGATACGTCTCCTCCAACCGGGCGTTCTTCATGACGTATTCACCGGTGGCGTCGGAGACGCGCGTGGTGGACGAATCGATCGGCATCACGGCCGCTTCACACGGACCCGCCGCGGTGCGGAAGGGAACGATGGCCGGAAGTTTGAGAGCGCGCCATTGCTCGAAGGTCAGGGTGGCCTGGGCCGAGTCGAAACCCGGAGTGCCGAGGAACCCTTCGATGGCGGAGATGGCGGCGGTGCGCGACCGCGCGACCGAACCGCAACGCACGGCCACGGTCTCCCCGTCCGCAGTCGGGGCGGGTTCGGCCAACCCTCCCGGAGGCGTGGCCGCGGAGGAAGGGGAAGGGAGAGGCTCGATCGCGGCACGAGGCGTTGCGGGAGCGACGGGTGTCGCGCTCGGCGTGGGCGAAACCACCGCGGGTTTCGGCGTGACGCAGTAGCGCATCGGCAACATGAGGAGGAGGCCGGCCAGGAACAGCCCGATCGCGCTGGGCCAATGGAACGTCGAGGCCCGGGCCGCCGCGGCCTGACGGGGCGGCAGGACTTCGGCCGCCGCGGCCAGCACCAGCCCTTCATCGACGACCTTCAGCCCGCGGCCGAAGGCCCCGACAAGCGCGCGATCGCAGAGCACGTTGACCACGCGAGGCACGCCACCCGAGAATTCGTGCACCCGCGCCACCGCGGCCTCATCGAACTCCGTTCCCTGGCCTCCGGCCACCAGCAGCCGGTGTTTGATGTACTTTCGCGTCTCGTCGACGGTGAGGGGCTCGAGGTGCGACCTCGAGGTGATCCGCTGGGAAAGCTGGCGCAGGACGGGCTGATCGAGCAGGTCGCGCAGTTCCGGTTGCCCCACGAGGACCAGAGTGATGAGTTTCTCCCGTTCCGTCTCGAGATTGGAGAGCAGCCGGAGCTGTTCCAACACGTGCGGTTTGAGGTTCTGGGCCTCGTCGATGAGGACGACCACTTTGAGGTGAAGCGCCTTCGCTTCGATCAGGGCGTTCGCGAGCGTGTCGACCGCGTCCTTGAGCGAGCCGCCGGCGAAGGGAACCTCGAGGTCCTGGAGGATGGCGTGGAACAGCTCACCCGCGGAGAGCGCCGGGTACAGGATCACCGCGGTGCGCACATCGGGCCCCACCTGGGACAGGAAATGCCGGACCAGTGTGGTTTTTCCGGTCCCCACTTCGCCGGTGAGGAGAAGGAATCCGTTGCGCTCGCGCACCCCGAACTCGAGGTTCGCGTAGGCCTCCTGATGTTTGGGGGAGAGGAAGAGGTACCGAGGATCCGGGGTCAGATTGAAGGGTTTCTCCGTGAACCCGAAATGTCTCTCGTACATGGCCTGAGCCCAGGAGTCTAACGGTGATAAGAAGTCGAGTGTGAGAAAAGCCCAAGCCGTCTGGATGACCGCCCCGCACGCTCCACTCGAGATCCGCGAACACGATTTTCCCGTCCTGCCCCCGGGTGGCATTCTGCTCGAGACACTGGCGAGCGAGGTGTGCGGAACCGACGTTCATCTTCACGAGGGACGTCTCGACTCCGTGCCCTGGCCCATCATCCCCGGCCACGTGTCGTGCGGACGCGTGGTGCAGGCGGCGGGCGCGCCCAAGGATCCCTTCGGCGAGGAAATCCGCGCCGGCGATGTGGTCACGTTCTACGATGTGTATGGTCAGTGCGGGTCGTGCTACTCGTGTCTCGTGGCCAAGCAGGAGACGCGTTGCCCGCATCGCCGCGTCTACGGCATCACCACCCGCGCCACCGAGGGCCTGCTCGGCGGATGGGCCACCCACATCGAGCTTCGTCCCGGCGTCCGCACGGTAAAGCTCAAGGGCGGGGTCACCGTGGCCGACTTCATGGGCGGCGGGTGCGGCCTCCCCACGGGGTTCTCGGCCGTGGAGCGGGGCGGCGTGGTGTTCGGGGACACCGTAGTGGTCCAGGGCGCGGGGCCGGTGGGCCAGAGCGCCGCCATCTTCGCGAAGTTGTGTGGAGCCGGGCGGGTGGTGATGATCGGTGGACCGGCGAACCGCATCGCGGCGGCGCGAGCGCGTGGCGTCGACGAGGCCATCGACATCGAGGCCGTGACCGAGGCCTCCGAACGCCGGCGCATCGTGCTTGATCAGACGGGCGGTCGCGGGGCCGACCTCGTGATCGAAGCCACCGGGAATCCGGCCGCCGTGCGCGAGGCCCTCGAGTTGGTGCGCGATGGCGGCCGCGTGGTGGTGGTCGGCCAGTACACGGACGCGGGCGACATCACCATCTCACCGCATCGACATCTCAACCGTAAACACGTCACCCTGCTCGGGTCGTGGGGATACGAGTTCCGTCACCTGTACCTCTCGATGGGCGGGCTCGAGCGGACGCGCGAGCGCTACGACTGGGCGGGTTTCGTGACTCGGGAATACGCGCTCAGTGAAACCACGCAGGCGCTCGGCGACATGAAGACGCAGTCGGTTCTAAAGGCCCTGGTGCGACCGGCGACGTTCTGATCGATCGGCAGGTTCGCCTCCCCTAGCGGAACACAGGCGGCGGGAGCTTGGGCACCTGACCCGGGCGAAGCCTGGGCGCCTTTTGCGAGAGGGCCCGGCGGCCGAACATCGAATTGGCGGCGTAGGTCAGGCCCCCGAGGACAACCAGCAGCAGCAGCACGACCGCAGCCACTCTCGAGGGCAGGATGCGATCGAAGCTGGCGTTGCATTCAGCACAGCGGTAGGGCGCGCGCAGGTCCAGCCGGGCGACGAGCGGCTGGTCGCTCAGGTCGCGCGAGGGCCGGACCGCTTTGGAATCGCAAACGGGACAACTGCCGCGGAAGTCCATGCGGCCGATGGGAGGGCCGAAGTCGGCATCTTCGCGCGATCTTGTCTCCTGGCCCCCTTGGAGAGGGGGGTCCATCTCGAGAGGCCGAAAGGGCAGGTGCAGATCAAGGGGGTCGGTCTTGGCCGAGCTGATGCTGGCGTCGGCGGCCATGGGGAAATAGATCCCGCACCCCTGACACTTGACCGGCCTCACCTTGAAGAATGAAGTCCACACCCCTTCGTAACGGCGTCGCGAGGACCGCAACCGGTCGCTGCCGCATTCCGGGCAACGGGGCAGGCGACGGTTCCGACCTGCCCAGGCATTCGTGAAGCGGAGCCGCATGGACGCATTCTAAGGAGCGCCCTCCGCCCCGGAGCCCTTGAATCGAAAATTGACGGCTCGGGCGGCCGATCCCCGAGGAGGAGCGGGTCGCTCGAAAGTGGCGCGGCTCAACAATTGACAGGGCTCGGCGGAGCGAACTATCGTTTGCCGGACGCTTCGAG
>JAGNNV010000068.1 GCA_017990495.1 Vicinamibacteria bacterium | reverse complement strand
ACTGCGCGTCGTGCGGTGAACGTTTCGCCTCGCGCATGCACATCGACGACCTCAACACCGCGCTCCCGGAACTCGGCTTCAACTACGAAATGACCGGCCCGGCGCGCACCTGGCAGGAGATTTGTCCTCCGTGCAAGAGGAAGACGATCGCCCGCGCCCAGATGCGCCTGAAGGAGGAGAGCCTTGGCTAAGGCCCCACTACACCCCGAGTCGCTCGTCGAGCGCTACGGGCCGAATCCGAACTACGTGCCTTCGGGCGGCTGGCAGAAAGGATCGGAGGCGACTCCGGACCGGCTGGTCAAGACGCATTGCTGCTTCTGTGGCCAGCAGTGCGGCATCCAGCTGAAGGTGCGCGACAACCGTGTGGTGGGCTTCGAGCCCTGGGACGAATTCCCGTTTAACGAGGGGAAGCTCTGTCCCAAGGGCGTCAAGCGCTACATGCAGAACGAGCATCCCGACCGCCTGCTCGGCCCGCTGATGCGCGCGCCGAACGGCGATTTTCGCGCCGCTCCGTGGGACGAAGCCCTCGACTTCACCGCGCAGAGCCTTCGCGCGATCCAGGAGAAACACGGCAAGGACGCGGTCGCGATCTACGGTGGGGCTTCGCTCACCAGCGAGAAGAGTTATCTCCTCGGCAAGTTCGCGCGGGTGGCGCTCGGCACGCGGCACATCGACTACAACGGCCGCCTCTGCATGGTGTCGGCGGGCACCGCGTACAAGATGGCCTTCGGCGTCGACCGCTCGCCCAACCCCTGGAGCGACATACCGAAGGCGCAGGTGGTCCTCGTGACCGGCGCCAACGTCGCGGAGTGCGCGCCCATCACCACCGACTACCTCTGGCGGATGCGTGACAACGGCGGCAAGCTGATCGTGATCGATCCGCGCATGACCCCGATCACTCGCAACGCCGATATGTACCTGCCGGTGCGGCCGGGCACGGATGTGGCCCTGATGATGGGTCTGCTCCACGTGGTCATTCGCGACGGTCTGACCAGACCGCAGTTCATCGCCGATCACACGGTGGGGTTCGCCGAAGTGGAAGCCTCGGTCCGCGAGTGGAATCCGCAAAAGACCGCGGAGTTGACCGGCGTGCCGCCTGAAGCCATCGAGAAGGCGGCGCGACTCTTTGGCGGCGCGGAGCGGGCCATCGCTCTCCACGCCCGCGGCATCGAACATCAATCGAAGGGTGTCGAGAACGTCCTGTCCCTCATCAACCTCTGCCTCGCCACCGGCAACATCGCCCGCGAGGGTGCTGGTTGCATGATGATCACCGGCCAGGGCAACGGCCAGGGTGGGCGCGAGCACGGCCAGAAGTGCGATCAGCTTCCCGGCCAGCGGTCGATCTCCGATCCGGCCGCGCGTGAACACGTGGCGAAGGTCTGGGGCATCACGCCGGAGGAGATGCCGCAAGCGGGCCTTTCCGCCATGGAGATCATGGAGGCGATCCACCGCGGCGAGATCAAGGGACTTCTCTCCATCTGTTTCAATCCGCTGGTCTCGTTGCCCGACTCGACCTACATCCGCGAGGCCCTCGAGAAGCTCGAGTTCTTCGGCGTGGTCGACTTCTTCCTCTCCGAAACCGCGCATCACGCCGACGTGGTGCTCGCGGGCAGCCTGCAGGAGGAAGAGGAAGGCATCACCTGCACCGCCGAGGGCCGTGTCGTTCACATCCAGCAGGCGGTGACGCCGCCCGAAGGCGCGCGCAACGATTGGGCGATCTACTGCGACCTCGCGAAGCGACTGGGCAAGGAGAAGTTCTTCCCCTACAAGGCCCCACGCGAGATCTTTGACGAACTGCGCGAGGCGTCTCGCGGAGGCCCCGCCGACTACTACGGCATCACTTACGAAAAGATCGATAGCAACATGGGCATCTTCTGGCCCTGCCCGACCGAGGACCATCCGGGCACGCCGCGTCTTTTCGAGGGCGGGCAGTTCTTCCACAAGGACGGCAAGGCGAAGTTCATCGTGGCCGAGTACCGCGTGAGCGGGGATCCGGTGACGGAGGAACACCCGATCTACCTCACCACCGGCCGCGTGGTGTCGCACTACCTCTCGGGCACCCAGACCCGGCGCATCGGCGCCCTCGTCGATCAGTATCCTGAGCCGCGACTTGAAATCCATCCCCGGCTCGCCGAGGCCCATGGCATCGCGAACGAGGACTGGGTCAAGGTCACGACGAAGCGCCATCAGATGACCATCCAGGCCCTGGTGGTGAAGACGATCCGCCCCGACACGGTCTTCATTCCTTATCACTGGGCCGGACTCAAGAGCGCCAACCAGCTGACTCATCGAACCCTCGATCCGCGCAGCAAGATTCCGGAGTTCAAGGTCTCCGCGTGCCGGATCGAGAAGACGGTGGCCCCGACCGGCTGGTCGAAAACCGCGAAGACGCCCGGACGATCGCAGCACGCTCCGAAGCGCGAACTGAGGGTGATCCAATAGTGTTCGGCCGTCAGTTCTTCATCGACCCCTCGCGCTGCATCGGCTGCGAGAGTTGCGTCAACGCCTGCGCCGAGTGCGACAACCACCGGGGCGAGTCGATGATCCACCTCGACTTCATCGATCGCCGCCAGACCACGGCCACGGTGCCTTTCGTCTGCATGCACTGCGACGATCCCACCTGCGCCCAGGTCTGCCCGGCCGACGCGATCAAGAAGACCGACGACGGCATCGTCCAGTCGTCGTTGAAGCCGCGCTGCATCGCCTGCTCCAACTGTGTCCTCGCCTGTCCCTTCGGTATCCCCAAGGTGATGGTGCGTCAGGAGCAGATGATGAAGTGCGACATGTGCTACGACCGCACTTCAGTGGGGAAGAAGCCCATGTGCGCGACGGTGTGTCCGTCTCAAGCGCTCTCCTACGTCTCCCTCGAGGAGATCACCAAAGGGAGGCGCGAGAAGCCGACGAACGTCTTCTACTTCGGCAAACAGAAAGTCACTACGAAGGTCTACATGATGGTTCCGGACACGGTCGATGCGATGAGCGTCGACGTCGTCGACTACATGTGGGAGGACAAGGCATGAAGTTGTGGCGGGATGAGTTCTCGATCGAGTCGGCCCACGAACGGTACGTGGCGCGGCGGCAATTCGGGAAGTTCCTTGTGCTGACGAGCTTCGGCATGTTCGTCGGGAATTTGTGGATCCTCGTGAAGTCGTACCTGCGGAAGGACGAGGTATTTCCCCGCACCCTCATCGCCAGGGCCAGCGACATTCCGAAGGGTGGAGTCAAACTCTTCCGGTATCCGGCAGCGCAGGACCCCTGCATCCTCTTCCACACCCAGTCGGATCGGTACGTCGCCTATTCGCAGAAGTGCACGCATCTCTCCTGCGCGGTGATCCCGGCTTCGGACGGTAAACGCATCGAATGTCCCTGCCATCACGGTTTCTTCTCGATCGACGACGGCCGCGTCCTGCAGGGGCCGCCGCCGCGCCCTCTTCCGCGGATCCTGCTCGATCAGCAGGGGGATGAACTCTGGGCCGTCGGTGTGGATCTTGGCAACAATCCGCCAACCGACTCGGGGACACAGGGATGAACGAAGATCGCCCGACGCATCGGAGCCTTACCGCGCTGGACGGCGCCATTTCGCTCATCGCGATTCTCCTGATCGTGCAGATGTGGCTTCTCACCGCCACCCTGGAAGCCTTTCTGGCCGGACATCACGAGGTCGCGACTCCCGGCGCGATTCTCTCGGGCTTGTTGTTCGCCGCGAGCTTCGGCCTGTATCGCTTCATCGAGGGAATCGACCGCGCCTCACGCGGCGGGGGGCGGTAAGGCGGGCAGAGCGCCCACCCAATTGAAATTTCATCCCCACATGACAGGGATCATGTGGGCGGTGTCGCCGGCCGGGCAAAGTCGCTTCAAGGAATGGAAGCGACCATGGCGCTCAAAATCAGGCTCCCCGATCTCGAACACTGGAAAGCGCAGGTCAAGTGCCAGACCGGCTGCCCGGTGGGCACGGACGCCGGTCGTTACGTCCAGCTGATTGCTGAAGGCCGCGACCAGGAGGCCTACCTCGCGGCCCGCGCTCCGAACCCCTTTGCCTCGGTCTGCGGCCGGGTCTGCGCCGCGCCCTGCGAGGACGCCTGCCGGCGCGGCGTCATCGACGCTCCCATCGCCATCCGATCGCTGAAGCGCTACGTCACCGAGCGTTACGGCGCGGAGTCGGTGCGCCCTGACACCCAGGATCTGCTGCGGAGCGAACTGATCAGCGAGGGGAACCGCTACCCCGGACACTTGCCCACGGGCCCCCTCAGCGCGCGAACCGATCCGGGCAAGCCGCGCAAGGTCGCGGTGATCGGGGCCGGCCCGGCCGGCCTCGCCGCCGCCCACGATCTCGCCCTGCTCGGTTACGACGTCACCGTCCTCGAGGGTTCCGAGGAACCCGGCGGCATGATGCGTTTCGGCATCCCCGAATACCGGCTGCCCCGAACTCTCATCCGCCAGGAGATCGACAAGATCCTGGCTCTTGGCGTTTCGCTGCGGCTCAAGGAGCCGCTCACCCCCACCTATGGGCTCAGAGAACTGCGCGCGCAGGGCTTCGAGGCCTTCTTCCTCTCGGTGGGCGTGTCGCGGGGGCGCGAACTCTCCGCCCCCGGCGTGGACCTCGACGGCGTGGTGAAAGCGGTCGACTATCTCCTGAACGTCAACCGCGGCTATCGACTGCCCCTCGGGCGCAAGGTTGTGGTCATCGGCGGAGGCTTCGTTGCCTTCGACGCCGCGCGCACCGCTCTCCGCCTGGGCCGGGAAACCGCCGAGGAAGAACTCGACGCTCTCGTCTCCGAGTCGGATGCGCGAGCCAAGGAAGCCATCGACTCCGCCCGCGCGGCCATCCGGGGCGGCGCCACCGAGGTCACCATCGTCTCCCTCGAGCGCTTCGAGGAGATGCCGGTGCTGCGCAGCACCCAGGGCCACGAAGAGTTCGAGGAGACGAAGCACGAGGGCGTGGCCTTCCTGCCCGGCCGGGGCCCCAAGCGTTTTCTCGGCGCTTCGCGGCTGGAGGCCATCGAGCTACGTGCGGTGCGGCGGGTCTTCGACGAACACGGCCGCTTCGCGCCGACCTACGATGACGACGACATCCTCACCATCGAGGCCGATTCGTGCATCCTCGCCATTGGCCAGCAGACCGATCTCTCCTTCCTGAAGCCTGAGGATGGGGTTGAGGTGCAGCGGAGCGGCTCGGTGAAGGTCGATCCTCTCACCCTGGCCACCAGCGCTCCCGGCGTTTTCGCGGGCGGCGACGTGGCCTTCGGTCCCCGCAACCTCATCGAGGCGGTGGCGAACGGGAAACGGGCGGCGCGATCGATTCATGAGCACCTCTCCCGGGAAGCAGTGACGATCGAGCGCACCCTGGCCATCGAGGTTCTGCCCACTGAGCAGTACCGGATGAGCGCCGGATTCGAGATCCTCGACCGGAAGGCGGCGCCCACTCTCGATCTCGGTCGGCGCACGGGCATCGCCGAGGTGGAAACGGGCTACGACACGGCTGAAGCCCGCGCCCAGGCCGCGCGTTGCCTCGTCTGCCATGTGCAGACGATCTACGACCCTGAGAAGTGCGTGTTGTGTTCGCGCTGCGTGGACGTGTGCCCGGAGTTCTGTCTGGCCATCGTTCCGCTCGAGCAGCTCGACCTGCCCGAGGCCGACCGCGTGGCACTTCAGGACCGCGCCCAGGGGAACGGATTGCCACTGTCGGCCATGGTCAAGGACGACGACCGCTGCATCCGCTGCGGTCTGTGCGCCATTCGGTGTCCCACCGACGCCATGACCATGGAGAAGTTCCAGATCACCGAGCGGTACGCGAAGGCCGCACAGGCCCAGGGCCACGAGCAGGAGAGTTCCAAATGACCGAACGCAAAGATCGCCGCGATTTCATCATGAAGGCCGGACTGGGGGCCGGGGTGTGTGGGTTGGGGCTGCAGGCCGCCGCCTCTCTCCGCTCGCTGGTGCCGAACGTGTCCTACGACGCGCCCACCACGGTGAAGCTCGGAATGCCCACCGACTTTCCCGACGGCCTCAAGTTTCTGCCCGACCAGCGCCTCTTCGTCTTTCGCGAGGGCAAGACCTTCCACGCCATCTCCGCGGTGTGCACCCACCTCGGCTGCACGGTGCGGGCGGAGGCGATGTCCCAGCCGGAAGTGCGGGAACTCGACGGAGTGAAGACCCGGTTGACTCATCGCTTCATGTGTCCCTGTCACGGATCCCGCTATGAAGGCGATGGCAAGGCGGTCTCCGGTCCCGCCCCTCGCGCTCTTGCCTGGTACCACCTCTCCATCGCCACCGACGACGGTGCGCTGGTAGTGGACCTCGCCCAGGAAGTCGCCGGCGACTTTCGCCTGACCCTCGCCTGAGGAGAACACCGATGGCTTTCCCCTTCTTGACCATCCTGCAGCGCCTGGGTCTGAAACGCTCCGGCACGCCCGAAGCGCCCGGGGTTCACCCCCAGCCCTTCTGGAGCTTCAGACCACGCTCCGACCGCGAGTCCGGCGACGCCATCGTCTCGAACTTCGCCCTGCATATGTTCCCGGCCAAGGTCTCCCGCGCGTCGCTCGCGTGGAAGTACTCGTTCTGGCTGGGCACCGGCTCGGCCGCCCTGTTCCTGTTGCTCATCCTCTCCGGCGCGCCCCTGCTATTCCTGTACGTCCCCTCGGTCGAGCGGGCGTACTCGTCCATCAAGGACATCGAGTTCGTGGTGACCTTCGGCTCGTGGTTGCGCTCGGTGCATCGTGTGGCCGCCCACGCCATGGTGGTGGTGGTGGCCCTGCACCTGGTGCGGGTGTTCCTCACTGGCGCATACAAGAACGGCGTGGGCCAGGGACAAAAACGGGAGTGGAACTGGGTGATCGGGGTGTTCATGCTCCTGCTCACCCTGCTTCTCTCGTTCACGGGATACCTGCTGCCCTGGGATCAACTGGCCTTCTGGGCGGTCACCGTGGGCACCAACATCGCGGCGTCCATTCCCTTCGTAGGGCCTCAGGTGCGCGAACTCCTGATCGGCGGCCGCGCCATCGATCAGCCCACCCTCATCCGCTTCTACGTCCTCCACATCGTGGTCCTTCCCGGCGCCCTGGGCGGGCTCTTCGCGTATCACATGTGGCGGATCCGCAAAGACGGCGGCCTCGCGGTAGCCGACAAGGAAGCGCTCGCCAATGAGCGTCAGGAAGCGCCCGCCGTTTCCACCAAGACCTACACCCTGCTCGGCATCGCCCGCGGGACCGCTCCGACGATCCGGGCCACTTCGCTCAGCCGGCTCGACACCATGGTGAACGCGGTTCCCGACCTCATCCGCCGCGCGAACCTTGTCACCCTCGCCACCATCGCCATCGTTTCCATCATGGCCACGTTCATCCGCTCGCCCCTTGAAGAAGCCGCCAATCCGCTCGTCACTCCGAACCCGGCGAAGGCTCCGTGGTACTTCCTGTGGCTGCAGGAAATCGTGACCGACACCACGGTGAAGATCGGATCCTTCACCATCAACGGCGCCTTCGTGGGCGGCGTGATCCTGCCCGGCCTTCTGGTGACCTTCCTCATCCTGTGGCCCTGGCTCGATCGCAGTCCCAGGGAAGCGACCGGCGTCTGGTTCGACCGCGCCCGGCGACGTCAGAACCTGGCTTTCATCCTGCTCTGCCTGTTCATTCTCACCCTTACCTTTGTGGGCACGGTGATGCGCGGGCCCTACTGGAACATTTACTGGCCCTGGGAAATCTGGCCCGAGATTCCGGGACGCATCTAGGTCACCATCATGGAGAAACGAACGAACTCGCCGTATCCCCGCATCGACCGGCCCGTGCTCGCCATCGTCGGCGTGCTTCTGGTGATCTCGACCATCCTGTTCGCCCGCAACGACCGGGAGCACGAGTGGCGGTGGTACCAGGCGGAGTTCAAGCGCCTCGTCACCGAGAAATACGGGGCCGACAAAGCGAAGACCGTGCCCACCGGCCTGCAGCAGATCTGGATCCCCAGCATGGCCAAGGCCGATCGCTGCGTCACCTGTCATCAGGCCCTCGGCTGGAAGGGTTTTGAAACCGCGGACGAGCCCTTCCGCACCCATCCCCAGGAAATTCTGAAGAGCCACCCGCCCGAGACCTTCGGCTGCACCTCCTGTCACGGCGGCCAGGGGTGGGCCATCGACGCCGAGCCGGCCCATGGTCCGGTGGAACACTGGACCGAGCCCGTGCTGGGCAAACAACTCGGCGAGGCCTACACCCTGGTCGACAACAAGGCGGCGCTCCTGCAGATGAATTGCAACGTGTGTCATCGCTACGAGCGTGAGACCAAAGGCGCCGACGTCATCAATCACGCCAAGCAGCTGGTGAACGATAAAGGCTGCCGCGGGTGTCATGTAGTCAATGGCCGCGGCGGGGCCATCGGCCCCGATCTCACCTACGTGGGCGACAAGGAGGCCGAGCAGTACGAGTTCGGCCGGCTGTCGGGGCAGAAGACGTCGTTCGCCTGGCACGTTGCCCATTTCAAGGATCCCCGCGCTCTGGTCGCGGAGACGGTGATGCCCAACTTCAACTTCAGCAGCAAGGACGCCCAGTCGCTGGCCATGCTGATGTTGTCCTGGCGGAAGCGGCCGGTGCCCGCGGCCTTCATCCCCGGCGTTCCCGACACCGAACCGCAGACGGTTGAGGAGAGGGAGGCCGAGGAACGCATGAAGACGGGTCCGGGCGGCTGGTTCGTCAAGACCGGCTGCTTCGTGTGTCACTCCATCAGTTCACTGGGAGTCAAGAGTCCGGCCCAGATCGGTCCGGATCTCTCAACCGCGGTCGAGGACGTGCAGTCGCGGTTCGGCCGCACCCTCGACGACTTCATTCGCGAACCCACGGGCACCATGGCCGTGGTTCTCTCCCGCCAGATCATCCTCTCGCCGGAGGAGAAGGCGGTGGCCGTGAGCAAGCTTCGCGAGGCCTATGCCGAGCACGAGAAGCAAAAAGCATCCGCCGCCAAGGCGGGCAAACCGGCGGCTCCGGTGGCGGCACGCCACTAATCAAAGGTGAGGAAAAGAAATATGCGTACGAACCGAGCAACGGAGATGTCCAGACAAGGCCTGCTCGCCCTGGCGATATTCGCCGTGGCGTGTGCCCCGAGCGCCCCCAAAGGAGCCCAGAGATCCGGAGGCGGAGCCACGTCCGATGTGGCCATCGCGGCCCAGAAGACGTATGTGGCCCCCGGCGACCTCGACGAGTACTACATGTTCTCCTCAGGCGGCCATTCCGGCCAAGTGTACGTCTACGGCCTTCCTTCGATGAGGCATCTGTCCACGATTCCCGTGTACACGCCCTATCCCGCCACGGGTTATGGCTTCGACGACGAGTCGAAGAAGATGCTGGGCGACCTCACCTGGGGCGATGCCCATCACCCCGCGCTCTCCGAGACCAACGGCGACTATGACGGAAGGTGGCTCTTCATCAACGAGATGAACGGCCGGGTGGCCCGCATCGACCTCCGCGACTTCAAGACCAAGCAGATCCTGGGTCCCATCCCGAACGTTTCCGGAAATCATGCCTCCGCGTTCGTGACCCCCAACAGTGAATATTCGGTGATGGCGTCGCGCTTCTCGATCCCCATCCCCAAGGGCACGGTGGCGGGCGTTGACAAGTACGCGACCGACTACAAGGGCGTGATCACCGGGATCAAGATCGACCCGAAGTCGGGTGAGATGAGTTTCGGCTGGCAGATCGTGATGCCGCCCTTCGACTACGACCTGGGCGACGCGGGCAAGAAGGCCTCGGATGGCTATGTGTACTTCACCACCTACAACACGGAGAAGGCCACAGGCAAGCTTGAAGTCACCTCCACCCAGAAAGACCGCGACTACATCGCCATGGTCGACTGGAGGCTGGCCGAGAAGTCCGCGGCGGAAGGCAAGGGCAAGATGATCGGCGGGGTCAGGGTTCTCGATCCCAAGGAGATTCCCGGCCTCGTGTACTTCCTTCCTTGCGGCAAGTCGCCCCACGGCGTTGATGTGGCTCCCGAAGGCAAGTGGATCGTGGCTTCCGGCAAGCTCCAGGGCGTCACCACCGTCTTCAACATCGAGAAGATCCAGACTGCGATCAAAAATAAGAACTTCACCGGCGACGAGGACGGTATCCCCGTACTCAAGTACGAAGACATCAAGGACGCCGAAGTTGAAGTGGGCCTCGGCCCCCTGCACACCCAGTTTGGCCCCGACAACTGGGCTTACACATCGCTCTTCGTGGACAGCGCCATTGCCAAGTGGAAATTGGGGGAGTGGGTAGTGGTGGACAAGGCGCCCATGTCCTACTCGATCGGTCATCTGTCCGCGGCCGAGGGCGATACCGTGAGCCCGGACGGGAAGTACCTGGTTGGCCTCAACAAGCTCTCTCATGGGCGCCACCTGAGTGTGGGTCCGAGCCAGCCCGAGTCTTCACAACTCGTCGACATCACCGAAGAGAAGATGAAGCTCCTCTACGACGCCTTCACCGAACCCGAGCCTCACTACGCCCAGATCATCAAGGCCGACAAGCTGAAGCCCATCGAGGTGTACCCGAAGGAGGAGAACAAGCATCCCTACGCCATCTGGGACGTCAAGGACGCGGGCGTCACCCGGAACGGCAACAAGGTTCTGGTCAAGATGGTCGCAGTTCGCTCCACCCTGACCCCCACCGACTTCGAGGTGAAGGCGGGCGATGAAGTGACCATCGCCATCACCAACATCGAGCAGACCACCGACGAACTCCACGGGTTTGGCCTGCTCGACTACAACATCAACGTCGTGGTCGATCCGGGCGAGACCAAACAGGTCACGTTCAAAGCCAAGAAGTCCGGGGTCTTCCCGTTCTACTGCACCAACTTCTGCTCCGCCCTTCATCAGGAGATGCAGGGTTACTTCATCGTGCGCTGAGGTTCTTTCCTGGAGAACCGCAGCTAAGGGGTCGTGGGGTCGTGGTCCACCCACACATGGATCACGGCCCCTTTTTTGAAAGGAAGTGCCGCATGCGTGACTTTCTTAAACGTGCCAATGCCTTCCTGGATGCCCCCCTCGACCTCGGTCCCCGGGTGATGGTGCTTTGCGCGGCCCTGGTGTTGATTCCCACCTTTACCTCGCCGCTGTACACCATGACCATGTTCGCGCCGCAGTATCCGGACGGTCTGCGGCTCCAGATCTTCAGCTACAAGCTGGTGGGCGGGAACAACGGGCAGGATATCAAGGAGATCAACGTTCTTAATCACTACATCGGCATGCGCGATCTCGTTTCCGAGGACTTTGGCGAGTTCAAGTGGATGCCCTTCGTCATCGGGGCTTTTACTCTCCTCTTCGCCCGCACCGTGGTGCTCGGCAAGATGAGTCACCTCATCGACTCCCTTGTCCTCTACATTTACTTCGGGGCCTTCGCGCTCTGGTCTTTCGGCTACAAGATGTGGAGCTACGGTCACAACCTCGCACCCACGGCTGCAGTCAAGGTAGAGCCCTTCATGCCGCCCATGTACGGGTACAAGCAGCTCGCCAACTTCGAGGTTTACAACTATCCAGCCCTCGGGTCTTATGCCCTCGGCGCTTCGGCGTTTCTGCTTCTGGTCGCTTTCCTGATGGCGGCCCGGCGGACCCGGACCGAGCGTTTGTCCCCCCAGTGATTTCATGTTGAGCAGCGCCCTCGTCGTTGCGGCACTCCTGGCCCTGGGCGGCCTGGGGCAGGGCTCGATGGATGACGGAGAAGTGGCGCCGGGTCAGCTCGAAGGCCGGCCCGCGCGCGCCGACCTGTCTCCCCTCCAGGAGCGGCTGGATCAGGCCCCCCCGGGCTCGCTTCTGCTCATTCCCGCGGGCACCTATCGTGGCGACCTCTTTCTCGATCGACCGATCACACTGCGCGCGGATGGCGAAGTCCTCCTGATTGGGTCGGGCCGGGGAAGTGTGGTCCGAGTGCGGGCGCGTGGCGTCACCATCGAGGGGTTCACTATCGACGGCCAGCGCGGGGGAGATCTCGGGCGCGATTCGTCGGGGATCCACATCACCGGCGCCGATGCCACGATCAGGCGGTGTCGGATCCGCAACGCTCTCTTCGGTATCTACCTGCGCGAGTCGAGTGGCACCGTGGTCGAAGACGTCGAGGTGGTGGGCATCCCCGGCCTGGCCCCGGGGGAGAAGGGCTCGGGCATCCACTTCTGGAACTCGCAAGGCTTCCGGGTGGAGCGGAACACCATCAGGGATGTGCGCGACGGCTTTTACGTCCAGTCCTCCGCGGGCGGGATCATCCGCGGCAACCGGGTGAGCGACATCCGCTACGGATTGCACTACATGTTCTCGGACGACAACCTTTTCGAGGACAACATCTTCGAGAACGGGGCGGCGGGGGCAGCACTCATGTACTCCCAGCGGATCATCTTCCGGCGGAACCAGTTCCTCCACAACCGTGGCTTCGCCTCGGTGGGCTTGCTGCTCAAGGCCTGCGACGATGTCCTTGCGGAAGACAACCTGCTGGCCGACAACGCGCGCGGCATCTTCGTCGAGGGGTCGTCGCGGAACACCTTCAGGCGGAACGTGATCGCGGGCTCCGACGCCGCGGTGGTGCTCTACGACTCGGTGTCCATGAACCGCTTCGAAGGGAACTCGTTCGTGGCCAACCGCACCCCCCTGCTGCTGGTGGGCAGGCGAACGGACACCGTCTTTACCGGGAACTACTACACCTCGAATCTCGAGCCTGATCTCGATGGCGACGGCTCGAGCGACCGCGCGTTCAACCTCTCGAGCGTCTTCGATCACTTCCGGGGCAATGTGATCGCGGCGGACCTGCTCGTCGACACGCCTGCCGCCGAGGCACTTGGCCTCGCCGAACGGACCTTCCCGGTGTTGCGACGGATCGCGGTCGAGGACGAGCGCCCGCTCGCCCGCGCGCCGCGGCTTGCCGCGGTGCCCTCCGCCTCCCGTCCTCTCGCCGCCCCCGGTCTTCTCGGCCTCGCGCTCTCGCTCGGCCTCATGGCCGCGTCGATCGCCGGCTTCCACTTCGGACAACGCCCTGGGGGGGCCGCATGATCTCGTTCCGCGCGTTCGGAAAAACGTACGGGAACCACCAGGCGGTGAAGGGCCTCAACCTGGATGTTGGTCCCGGCGAAGTGGTGGCCCTCCTGGGCCCGAATGGGTCGGGGAAGACCACGTCGCTCAAGGCCGCGGCCGGCCTGGTGAAGCCCTCCCGCGGCGCGGTTCTGATCGGTCACCCGGGGAAACCCGCGGGCGACCCGGAGGCGAGACGCGGTCTTTCGTTCCTGCCCCAGCGAGTCGCTTTCCAGGAGTCGCTCAGCGGTCAGGAGGTTCTGAACTTCCATCGTCGGATTCGCGGAGTGGCCCCGGCTCAAGCCGCTGAGGCGCTGCACGTCGCTTCCTTGAATGGCGCGGTGGTGCGCGCGGTGTCGACCTACTCGGGAGGCATGCTGCAGCGTCTCGGTCTGGCCGTGGCCCTCCTGCCTAAAGCGCCGGTGTTCCTTCTCGACGAACCCACTGCGGCCCTCGATCCCGACGGTCTCGAGGCTTTCTATCGGGTGATCGGTGAGGCCCGCGAAGATGGACGCGCCGTTCTCTTCACCTCGCATCAGATGGGCGACGCCGAACGCCTGGCCGACCGCTTCGCCATCCTGGTGGACGGTGTGCTGGTCGCGGACATCGCCGGTCGCGAGATGCGCGATCGTCTGGCCGAACGGGGAACCATGCGCCTCCGCGTGCCTACCCTCGATCCGCTGACCCTCGATGCCCTGCGCATCGCCGCGCCCGGGGCGGTGTTCGAGGACGGCGAACTGCAGGTGCGTGGCCCCGCCACCATGCGCCCGCGGCTTATCGAACTGATCCTCGCGCGCGGCCATCACATCCTCGATCTGGTGGCCGAAGACGGCCGACTCGACGACCTGTACCGCGAACTCGTTTCACCATCCTCGGGAGGCGCGTGATGAGCCGCTTCACTGCGATCATTTTCGCTTCCGGCCTCACCCTTGCCCTTGGCGGGTGCTCCGACGGTCTGCAGCCGGAGAACCTCGTTAAGGGCCAGGACGCCTGCGCGTTGTGCCGGATGCCGGTGTCCGATATCCACTTCGCCGCCCAGATCACAGCGCCCGGCGAGCTGCCTCTCTTTTTCGACGATGCCGGTTGTCTCGGTGAGTTCGTCAAGGGAGACAAGGCGAAAGCGGGCAGCCTGGCCTTCGTGGCTGACCATCGCACGGGATCCTGGGTACGGGCCGACCGGGCCCTCTACACCCGCGTGCCCACCCTCAGCACGCCGATGAACCATCACCTGATCGCCCACGAGAATGCCGGATCCCGGGACGCGGATCCCGATGCCCGCGGCGGTCTGGCCATCGAGCCGCGCGAGATCTTCGGCCCGAAGGGGCCGCCAGCGGGAGGCCACGAGTGAACCTGCGACTTTTCGCCGCCGAAGAACTGAAGATCGCCCTGCGTTCGCGGTGGACCCAGATCTTCGCCGCGGTCTTCGCCGTCCTCGCTTGCGGGGTCTCGGGCGCAGGCTACGTCATCTCGGGTGGCCACGGGGTGCAGGACTTCTCGCGCACCGCGGCTTCGCTCGTTCACCTGGTGGTTCTCATCGTGCCCCTCATCAGCCTGATGCTGGGCGTCTTGTCCCTCTCGCTCGAACGCGGGGCGGCGGAGGTGGTGTTCGCCCTTCCTGTGTCGCGCGGGACCATTCTCGCTGGCCGGCTGCTCGGCCTCTTCCTGGCCCTCGCCCTCGCCCAGTCGTTCGGCTTCGGCCTCGCCGGTCTGCTCGTCTATACCCAGTCCGGTCCCGAGGGCGTGGCCGATTTCCTCATCGTGCTCGGCGCCTCGCTGCTTGCCACCGCGATCTTCCTGGCTCTTGCCGCGTTCCTGTCGGCTGACGCCTTCGGACGGCGCCGCACCCGGGCCCTCGCTCTCGCCCTGGTCGTCTGGCTGGCGTGCGAGGTCTTCATCGATCTCGCGGCCTTGGGCTTCGCCACCTTTCTCTCGTCAGGCGCGGCCTCACGGGTAGTCATCCTGGCCAGCCTGATCAATCCCATCGGCGCCCTGCGCACGGGGGCGCTGCTGCTGGTGGAAGGCACGGGCGCTTTCGGAGCGGCATCGCTCGCCCTCCTCCGCTTCACCCATGGGCCCGCCGGGGCGGCGGGGTTGATCGCTCTCTCTCTTCTCTGCTGGATCGCGTTGCCCGCGTGGTGGGCGGGCCGCCGCCTCGAACGCGCCGACATCTGAGCCTCGGCGTCCGAGGGCGCCGATAAGGTGCGCACTTCGTTGATACGCAACGCCTCCGCGAAGGGCGTCCTTGGGCAATAGACTCCACGGGTTCATGAGCCTTGAATCTCCCAAGAACGGCGGCCGGCTGGCCCTTGCCTTCGCTCTGCTCACCGTCGTCTTCGTGGCCTGGTCGGCCTACGCCATCGCCACCGCGGCTATGCCTCCGCTTGCCGCCGACCGGGGACGGATCGACTCGGCCATCACCTTGAACCTGATCATCTCCGGGGTGGTCTTCTTCGGCGCGCATATCGCTCTGGTCTTGATCCTGGTTCGCCGGCCGCGCGAGGCGCGGATTCCCCACGAGAACGTTCGGATCGAGATCCTCTGGACCGTGCTCACCGCGATCGTGCTGATCGCGCTTCTGGTGAACTCCGA
>JAGNNV010000317.1 GCA_017990495.1 Vicinamibacteria bacterium | reverse complement strand
TCATCGCGGCGGGCAGCGTGGCGTGGACCGAGTTGAAGTACGAGAAGGTCGAGCAACCGCGTTCGCAGCTGTTGCAGTAATGGCAGGCGGCCCGGCCATGGATCGGCTGCGTGAGCACCGCGGTGCGGCCGATCGTCATGATGCGTCGGCCGCCGTACGCCTTCGTCAGTCCGGCCTTGACCTGTTCTTCGGCGCAGGTGAGCTGCATCGGCGGCAGAAAGTGGCTATCGGGGAGGTAGTCGAGCCCGAGCGCCTCACCCGAGACACCCACAAACCGTTCCACGTACTCGTACCACGGCGCGAGGTCGGCGTGACGGAGCGGCCAGTCGATGCCGATACCATCACGCAGGTTGGCGGTGAAGTCGAGGTCGCTCATCCGGAACGCCATCCGCCCCCAGAGCAGCGTGCGGCCGCCGAGCACGCGCGAGCGGAGCCACGAGAAGTCGGTCCCAGGCGCCGTGTTGTACGGCAGCTCGCGATCATCGACGAAGAACTGTTTCGTCGCCTCGGAGAAGCCTACCGACCTGCGCTGAATCGCAAACTTCTCCGCGGTCTCCTTTGGGTTGCCGAGGCCGCGGTAGGGGAACTCGTACGCCGGCGTGTCCATCAGGTAGTCGCGCTCGGGCGTGATCATCCGGCCGGCCTCCAGCACCAAGGTGCGGAGGCCGCGCTCGGCGAGTTCCTTCGCCGCCCAGCCCCCGGACATCCCGGAGCCGACGACGATCGCGTCCCAGGTCAGAAGCGGAGCTCCTTCAGGTAGCGGAACGACGTCGCGATGCTCTGCATCGGGTCGGCCGGGTTGTCGTGCTCCACCAGGAAGTGCTTGATGCCGCCGAGCTTCTGCTGCGCGAAGATCGCCTTCCAGTCGATCGTCCCCTTGCCGACCTCGAGCATCTTCCGATCGGGCGGCGGGCCCGCATCCTTCACGTGCACCAACGGGAAGCGCCCTGGATGCTTCGCGAAGTAGTCGAGCGGCGACGCCCCCGCCTTGGTGGCCCAGTAGAGGTCCATCTCGAAGTCGACGTACTTCGGATCGCACTCGGCCAGCAGGATGTCGTAGATCCGCTTCCCCTCGACTTCCTGGAATTCGAAGTCGTGGTTGTGATACGCGAAGCGCATCTTGTACTCCTTCGCGTCACGGCCAGCCTTGTTGAACGCCTCGGCGGTGCGCTTGATCGCGTCGACCGAGTTGCGGTCGTTGGTCCCGAGGTAGGCAACGATCAACCACTTGTGTCCGACCTCGACCGCGTCTGCGAGCGTGCGGTGAAAGCCGGTCTTGAGCGAATCGAGCGAGACGTGGCACGCCGGCGACTTCAGTCCGTTGCGATCGAGCAGTTGGCGAATCGCGCGCGGCGGGCGGCCGAAGTAATCGTGGAACTCGACTTCCTTGTAGCCGATATCGGCCACCGCCTTGAGGGTCCGCTCCACCGACGCCTTCATCTCGCCGCGCACGGTGTAGAGCTGCAGGCCGATCTTGTCGATCTTCTCCGCGGCCATGAGGGGCTCCCGAGACGGCAACAACGAGGCAACACCCGCGGCACCCAGGGCGCCTACAAACGTGCGACGATCCATCACAACTCCTTGCGCTGCAGCGCGCGAACGGCGTAGTCGGCCGCACGGGCCGTCAGCGCCATGTACGTGATCGAGGGATTCTGACACGCGGACGAGGCCATCGCCGCACCATCGGTGACGAATACGTTCTTCGCCTCCCACACCTGATTCCACTTGTTGAGCACCGACGTCTTCGATTCCTTCCCCATCCGCGCCGTCCCCATCTCGTGGATGGTCAGCCCTGGCGGGGTCATGTTGTTGTAGGTCGTGACGTTCTTGCAGCCGGCCGCTTCGAGCATCTCGGCCGCCGAGGTCTGGGCATCCTTCATGATGGCCCGCTCGTTGTCGCGCCACTGCATGTCGATCCGCAGCACCGGAATGCCCCACTTGTCGACGACCTGCGGGTCAATCGTGACCCGGTTCTCCGGATTCGGCAGGCACTCGCCGAAGCCGCCGAGGCTCATCCGCCAGCCACCGTACTGCGGCACCTTGAGGGCGCGCTTGAAGTCGGCGCCGAAGCCCTCGGTCGTCACGCCGCGGCCCCACCCCTCCGACGACCGGTAGCCACCACCCTGGTAGGCATAGCCGCGCAGGAAGTCCGGATGCTGCTCGGTCACGTTGCGAAAGCGCGGGAGATAGATGCCGTTGGGCCGGCTCCCGAACGTCTTCTTGTCCTCGAAGCCCGGGACGTTGCCGCTGGCGCCGGACTGCATCGTGTGGTCCATCAGATTGCGCCCGAGGACGTCGCTGTTGCCGCCGAGGCCGTTCGGATGGGCGCGGCTCTTCGAGTTGAGCAGGATGCGGGTCGACTCGAGCGCCGAGGCGCAGACGAAGATGATCCGCGCCTGGAAGTCGAGCGCCTGCATCGTCTGGCCGTCGATCACCTGCACGCCCGTCACCTTCCCCTTGGCGTCATCCCAGGCCAGCGATCGCACCACCGAGAAGGGACGGATGCGGCAGCGGCCGGTGGCGAGGGCGTCGACCAGCGTCGTCTGCACCGAGTTGAAATACGCCGCGGTGGTGCAGCCGCGATGACAGTCGCCGCAGTAGTGGCACGCCGCGCGACCGTTGTGTGCCGCGCTCAAGTTCGCCACGCGCCCCACCGTGAGCACACGCGCCTTGCCATACGCCTTCGCGATGCCGTCGCGGACGAACATCTCCGAGCAGGACATCTCCATCGGCGGGAGGAACGGCCCGTCGGGCAGATGCGCCAGGCCGAGCTTCTCGCCTGAGATTCCGGCGTAGCCCTCGACGTAGTCGTACCACGAGGCAATGTCGCGATAGCGGATCGGCCAGTCGGCGCCGTGTCCGTCCTTGAGATTCGCCTCGAAGTCGAGGTCGCTCCAGCGATAGCACTGGCGGCCCCACATGATCGACTTGCCACCGAGTTGCCGGCCGCGGATCCAGTCGAACGGCTTCCCTTCCGGCGTGGTGTACGGGTTGTCGATGTCGTCGACGAAGAACTGTGCGGCGCCCTCGTCGCAGGCGTAACACTTCTTCTGCACCGCCTGACGCGCGTTGAGCCGCTTGATGTCGCCGAGGTAGCGAAAGTCCATCTCGAACGCGGGGGCGTTCATGAGGTAGTCGCGTGCCGGGTCGATGGTCCGGCCGGCCTCGAGCACCAGGACCGAGAGTCCCTTCTCGCTCAGCTCCTTCGCGGCCCAGCCACCGGAGATGCCGCTGCCGATGACGATCGCGTCGTAGGTCTCGCGCCGCATCACTTCGCCTCGAGCGGCGCGCAGCCGTCAAAGCGGCCGGGATAGAAATTCACCTCGAGCTCGTCCTGGATCCCGATGCGCGAGGTGTAGTAGCCGTAGATGGTCAGATACTTGAGGTCACGCCAGAAGGAGGCGGCCGGTGTGGTCGAGGCCAGCGTCTCCTTCTCCACTCCGGCAAGCACCGAGTCCTGCTGCTGGGGTGTGAGGTCGACAAAGAGCTTCTGCGCCAGTGTGCTGCTCCGGCTGTCGAGATCGACCAACCCCGTGATGAAGCGCTTCTGCCGCGTGGTGTCGTAATGGTCAGCAATGATCTTCTCGGCGAACCGATGACAGTCGGCCTCGCGGGCGCCGGGCGTCTCGGTCGTTGGAATGATCCGATCGGCCGCCGCGGCCACCGTCTGCAGTTGGTGCGCGTCGAAGAAGCCGAGCCCGGCGGTATTGGCGCGGAGCCCGGCGTGCGTCGACTCACCGAGGGCGAAGAGGTCCTCGGTGGGGATCGCGGCGAGCGCAGAAACCCCGCCCAGCAGGCGGAGAAGGTCGCGACGGAGCATGGGATGGGATCCGGTGCTAGGGGATGACGGAATTTGGGCGCATTCGGGGGGTTTCGCTAGGACGAGAAGCGAGAAGCGAGAAGCGTGGGGCCCCCCGGAAGTGTCATCCTGAGCGTAGCGACGGCGCAGCCGGAGCAGAGTCGAAGGACCTCTTTCCGGGCTGAGAGGTCCTTCGACTTCGCCCGCTTTGCGGGCTTCGCTCAGGATGACACCCGCATCCCCTCGCTTCTCGCTTCTCGCCTACGGTGCCCGCTTCTCCCACCCCTGCACCAACGACCCCACCCCCGCCCCGATCAGCGCCCCGCCCGCGTCGCCAATGGCGATGCCATAGCCCCAGGCACGAACATGATCGCGGTGGCAACCGT
>JAGNNV010000316.1 GCA_017990495.1 Vicinamibacteria bacterium | reverse complement strand
TTGCGGAAGTGGAGAAAGGCCACGAGGGTCAGGATCTCGAAGTGATTCGGGTGGGCGGTAAGGACGCCCCTCTTCAGCAGACGTTCCGCGGCGTCTTTGACTTCGAGCACCAGCCGCTCGAACTCACGGTTCGAGATGTTGTGACCGGAGACCGTGGTGCGCTCGAGGATGTCGATGAGGTGAGGCGAGGTGTACCGCCCCACTTTCAGGGAAGCGGCGCGAAGCGCGGTGTCGAGATAGGCGCTCACCGAACCTTTCCCGTTGGTCCCGGCCACGAGCACGCTCTTGAACGCGCGCTCGGGATGTCCCATTTCCCGTACGAGCAGACGCATGGTTCGGAGGCCGAACTTCTCGCCCAGCCAGGACCTGGATCGAAGGTATTCGCGGGCAGTCAAGGGTCGCCGAGCCTAGCAGCCCAAGAACGCAAGTCGGATGGCCCCAAACGCCCTCTCTGACCCTTTGGCGGCTCCGGGGCGAGGATAGATGTGGAAAAGTGGAAGGATTTGTGGAAAACTGGGGAGGATGTTCGCGGGAAGCTTCGATTGCCGGATGGATCGCCAGGGGCGTGTGGCCATTCCGTCTGCCTTTCGCCGCAAGATCGAGGATTCCGGCGACTCGTTCGTCCTCACGTTCTTCGACGATGCGATCGCGGGATACCCCCGTGGAACCTGGCTTTCCCTGGAAAAACAGGTGCTCGCTCTCCCCGCCTTCTCGAAAAAAGCCCGGGCGCTTTCCCGCGTTCTGGCCTCCCGGGCTCACGAATCCAGGCTCGATACTCAGGGCCGCATCCTGGTGCCTCCGGCTCTGCGCCGGCTGGCCGGCCTCGACCGCGATGTGGTCATCATCGGGGCGATGGACCGGTTCGAGATCTGGCCGCGAGACAAGTGGAACTCGTTCTCGAGCGAGGCAGAGGCCCTTCTGGACGCGGCTTCCACTGAGCTGGGATTCGGACCGGCCGGCCCTTCCACAGTCCAAGCCTAGGTCCACGCTCGCTTTCGCGAGTCTTCGGTTGACAGGTTGTCGGGCCTGCCCTAGAGTCGCTGTGGAAAATATTGGCCAAAAGTGGTCAATGGGCGAAGACATGCTGCGCGGCAACCATCCTGCACGAATCGACGACAAGGGCCGTCTCAAGATCCCTTCCGCGTTCCTGGGCGCGTTGACGGAGTCGTCTCGCGACTTTTTCGTGACTTCGGTATCCGGTGAGTTCGTGCGTGTTTATCCCCTCCACGCGTGGACGGAGATCGAGAAGCGTCTCGCCGCCATGCCCCAGAGTCACCCCGCGCGCCAGCGTTTCCTCGAGCGCGTGAACTTCTTCGGTCAGCTCGCCCAGGTCGATGCCCAGGGCCGCATCCTGATTCCCCAGATCCTGCGCAAGATGGCGTCGATGGAGGGCGATGTGGCTGTCCTCGGGCAGCAGAATCACATCGCGGTCTGGAACTCGAAGCGTCTCGAAGAGAAGCTCTTCGAGAAAGAACCTTTCACGGAACTGGACGCGAAGCAGCTCGCGGAGTTCGGGATCTGATGTGGATCCGCTCCCTCCCGAAACCTCGCCGGAACCCGACGACGCAAGACACGTCCCCGTTCTCCTGCGCGAGATCCTCGACTTCGCTCCTCGCTCGGCGAATCGAATCCTCGACGCCACGGTGGGCCTCGGCGGTCATGCGCGCGCCTTGCTCACCGCTCACCCGCAAGCGACGCTGCTCGCCTTCGATCGCGATGAAAACGCGCTCGATATCGCGGGCAAGCGGCTGGCGCCGTTCGCCGGGCGAGTCGAGTTTCGGCACGGTGACTTCAAGGACGGCCTCGCCGGAATCGCGCCTTCAAGTCTCGATTACGCGATCGCCGATCTCGGCGTCAGCTCTCTCCAGCTCGACGATCCGAGCCGCGGCTTCAGCTTCCGCTTCGACGCGCCCCTCGACATGCGCATGGATCAACGCGGGGGCAGGAGCGCATCCGACATCCTCAACACCGCGTCCGAAAAAGAACTCGAGCGCATCCTCTCGGAGTACGGCGAGGAACCGAAGGCCCGGGCCATCGCGCGTTCCATCGTCATGGAACGCCGCACCCGCGCGCGTTGGACGACGAGCGCCTTCTCGAGTCTCGTCCGCCGCGACGCCCGCGGCCGTCCCGGACTCGACCCGTCGACCCGCGCCTTTCAGGCCCTGCGCATCGCCACGAACGCCGAGCTTCAGGGCCTTGACCAGGGCCTCGAATCGCTCGCACGTCTCCTGCGGCCGGGCGGGCGTCTCGCCGTCATCGCGTTCCACAGCCTGGAAGACCGCATCGTGAAAACCGTGTTCCGCGCGCTCAAGCTCGAGCTCAAGCTCAAGAACGACGGCGGGTTCGATCTGCTGACTCCCAAGCCGATCGTCCCGCAAGACGATGAAGCGCGCACCAATCCCCGCGCCAGGAGCGCCAAGCTCCGGGTGATCGCTCGGCGCGAGACAAACGCGATGGAGGCCTCGTCATGAAAGTCGACCGCATCCACGCCGTTCATGTCGAAGACTCGATCGACAACCGAAGAGTCGTGCGCAGCCGGGACGACCGGATGTCGAAAGACCTGCTCTGGATCGGCGGCGTGGTTCTGGTTCTCATCGCACTCTTCGTGGCTTATGGCTGGCCCCGCGCCGCACTGCGCGACACGGGCTCGAGCGCGGGCAAACTCCAGCGGGAGCAGGAGAAGCTGCGCGAGGAGAACCGCGAACTGCGCCTCGAAAAGGCGGCGCTCCAGGACCTCGCCCGCATCCAGGCCATCGCCACCGGCTCCCTCGGCCTGCAATCGCCTCCGCCCGCGAGCGTGGTGGTGGTCGAACGCCCCCAGAACCTGCCCAAGGACTCTCGGGTTGCGGTAAAGACTGAGCCCGGAGGGACAACGCAGTGAGGTACGAGCCTCTCCCGCCGGCTACCGGGCTCGGGACCTCAGGACCAGGCGACACCCGCAACTACGACCTCCGGCTCTACGTCGTCGCGGTTCTGGGCACGGTGTGGGCCCTTGCCATCGTGGCCCAGCTCTTCCATCTCCAGGTGGTGCGTCACAAGCTGCTGCTGAAAGAGGCTCAGCACCAGTCGGATCGCACCATCACGGTGAAGGCGCGCCGCGGCACCATCGTGGACCGGAACGAACGTCCCTTCGCGATCTCCGTCGACGCGCCGAGCATCTATGCCGACCCTTCGGCCATCCGCAACACCAAGGAGGTGGCGCGTCTCCTCGGCCGCGCCCTTGGTTATTCGGCGGCTGAACAAAAGGAACTCCTGGCCCTGATCCGGCAGGATCGATCCTTCGTGTGGATCAAACGCCAGGTGGATCCCGCGATCGCGCGCGCGGTGCGAGAGCTCCGCCTCGAAGGTGTGGGCTTTGAAACCGAGAGCCGGCGTTACTACCCGAAACGGAACCTGCTGTCTCCCGTGCTCGGCTACGTAGGCCTCGATTCGCAAGGCATGGCCGGGCTCGAATACTCGCTCGACGAAGATCTGCGGGGACGCGAGGCGCGGGTCACCGTGCGCCTCGACGCGCGACGCCGGCCCATGGGCGAAATCCAGAAGCCGCCCACCGAAGGGCGCAAGGTGGTGTTGACCATCGATGAACGGATTCAGCACGTCACGGAAAACGCCCTGAGCGAAGCCATCCGCGACACGGGCTCCGTCTCCGGCGTGGCCGTGGTGATGGATCCCCGCACGGGAGAAGTGCTCGCCATGTCGAGCCTCCCCTCCTTCAATCCGAATCGTTTCGCCGCGTTCCCCGAACGCGACCGGGTGAACCGCGCGGTGGCCGATTCCTACGAACCCGGCAGCATCTTCAAGATCATCACCGCGGCCTCCGGCCTTCAGGAGGGTGTGGTGTCCCCTCTCGAAGTCATCGATTGCGGAAACGGCTTCATCGAGATCAATGGCGTCCGGATCAACGACCACAAGGTCTTCTCGTCCCTGACCTTTCAAGACGTGATCGCCAAGTCGAGCGACATCGGCGTGGTCCGGGTGGCTCAGCGGGTGGGGTCGGAGAAGTTCTACACCGCGATGCGGAACTTCGGCTTCGGAACCCGCACCGGCATCGGCCTGCCCGGGGAAACCGCCGGACTCCTGCGCAGCACGAAATCGTGGAGCGCTCTCTCCCTTGCCTCCATGTCCTTCGGCCAGGAGATTGGAGTCACCGCCATCCAGATGGCGAGTGCGGCCGCGGTGATCGCGAACGGCGGTTACTGGATGA
>JAGNNV010000315.1 GCA_017990495.1 Vicinamibacteria bacterium | reverse complement strand
GGACAGCATACCGTCCTGGCCCCTGGTGGCCCGCTCCAGATCGACCGGCTCGCAGACAGCCGCGAAGGGTACGATTGACCCCCCATGATCACGGTTGACGAGGCGCGCGCGGTGGTTCTGGGCCACGTGATCACCCTGCCCGTGGAAACTGTGCCCTTGGCCCAGGCGGAGGGACGGATTCTCCGCGCGCCTGTCGCGTCCGATCGCGACTTGCCCCCCTTCAATCGAGCGGCCATGGACGGGTTTGCGGTGCGGTCGGCCGACACCGTCGCCCCCGGCGCGAAGCTTCATGTCGCGGGCGAAGTGCGCGCGGGAATCTGGCCCGACCGCGAGGTGGGGCCACGTGAAGCGTTCCGCATCATGACCGGGGCTCCGGTGCCACAGGGCGCGGATGCCGTGATCCAGGTCGAGCGCACGAAGCTGGACGGCCCCGCCGACGTCTTCATCGAAACCAGCGTCGCCGCCGGTCAGAACATCGTCCCCAAGGGTTCCGAGGCGACGCAAGGGGCGGTGCTCCTCGACGAAGGTGTTCGCATCGGCGGGGCGCAGCTCGCGGTGATGGCTTCCGTCGGTGTGATCGAACCGGTTGTGGCGCGAAAGCCTCGGGTGGCCGTCATCGTGACTGGCGACGAAGTCGTCGACCCGCAGACAGCGCCGAGCGCAGCCCAGATCCGCAACGCCAACGGCCCCGCACTCATCGCCGCGATCCGCGAGGCCGGGGGAGTGCCTACAGACTTCGGCGTGGTCAAAGATGACCCCGAGACCACGCGCGCGGCCATCGCCCGGCCCCTCGACGAGGGTTACGACGCGATCGTGTTGTCGGGTGGCGTCTCGGCAGGGGACTTCGATTTCGTCGAACCCGCCCTCGCCAAACTCGGCGTCGCCCTGCACGTCACCGCGGTGCAGGTGAAGCCGGGCGCTCCCTTCGTTTTCGGCAGTCGCGGCGAGACCCTGGTTTTCGGTCTCCCCGGGAATCCGGTTTCGGCCCAGGTGACCTTCGAACTCTTCGCTCGTCCCGCTTTGCTCAAGATGCAGGGCGCGCGCGCTTGCCTGCGCCCGGTCTTCCAAGCCATCCTCGAAGCACCGCTCCAGAATCGTTCGGGCCGAAGGAACTATCTGCCGGTGGTGGCCGCGTGGAAGGATGGAGCGCTGCGCGTCCGGCCCCTGCGCACCCAGGGCTCGGGCGATCTTGTCGCCCACTCCCAGGCCAATGCCCTCGCCATTCTCGAGCCCGATCAAACCGCGGCCGCCGCGGGCGACCCCGTGCTCCTCCATCCCCTGTCTTCCTTCATCGAGGTTTGAACCATGGCCAAAGCCGCCGCCCCCAAACGCACCGCCAAGCTCTCTCACGTTTCCCGCAACTCCCGCGCCCGCATGGTCGACGTCACCGACAAGGCCGAAACCGTCCGCGAAGCCAAGGCCTCGGGTCGTATCACCATCTCGAAGGCGGCCATGGCACTGGTCAGGGAGCACAGTCTCGAAAAGGGCCCGGTCACGGCAGTGGCGCGCTTCGCGGGCATCCAGGCGGCGAAGCGGACCTCGGACGCGATCCCCATGTGCCACCCCCTGCTTCTCTCGCAGGTGGACGTGGTCATCATTCCCCGGCCCTTCGGTTTCGAGATCACGGCCACGGTGAAGACCAGGGGCCAGACCGGGGCCGAGATGGAGGCCCTGCACGCGGTGTCGGTGGCCGCTCTCACCATCTACGACATGGTGAAGGCGGCGGACAAGAAGATGATCATCGGCCAGATTCGCCTTGATTCGAAATCCGGAGGCAAGAGTGGCGACTATCGGCGCTAGTGTCTGCTTCAGGGCCCTTGCGGTCGCGCTGGCCTTCTCCGCCGCTGCGACGGCGCAGCCACAGGCCATACCGCATCGGCCGTCGCCGGCGGTGGAAGCGCTGGTCGGCGAGTATGGCGAGGGGTCTGCCCGCCTGATTCTGCGCGAGTCGGGCGGCGCGCTCGAGGCGAGCCCGGACGCCCGCGTCTTCGAACCGGTGCAGGATCTGGGCGGCGGTCGCTACGCCACCACGCGGCTGGGCGAGTTCCGCGTCGACCGTGGCGTGCCTCGCGCCGCCGTGAAGGGGAAGGGCACGCAGTCCGTGATCCAGGGAATCTCCATCGGCACGGTGTTCCTGGCCCGCCGCGACTTCGGCGGAGCCGAGGGCGTGTTCAAGATCACGCCCTTGCGTCCGGTGGCGGACCTGATCAAAGAAGCGAAGACGATGACCCCGCCCGTGGAAACCGGGGATTTTCTGCCCGAGGATCTCGTCGACGTGCGTTCGCTCGACAAGTCGATCCAACTCGATGTTCGCTATGCCACCGCCGCCAACTTCCTGGCCACTCCGGTGTACGACAAGGCGCGGGTCCGTCTGCAGCGGAAGGCGGCCGAAGCCTTGGTCCGCGCGCATCGCGCCCTCAAGTCGCAGGGCTACGGACTCTTGCTTCACGACGGCTACCGGCCCTGGTTCGTCACCTGGATCTTCTGGAACGCAACGCCCTTGGCCTCACGCGACTTCGTGGCCGACCCCGCCAGGGGATCGAAACACAATCGCGGCTGCGCCATCGACCTGACCCTGTTCGATCTCAAGACGAAGAAGCCCGTGGAGATGCCGGGCCTCTACGACGAGATGTCGCCTCGTTCCTATCCGGACTATCCGGGTGGCACGTCGCGGCAGCGCGCGTTGCGCGAGTTGTTGCGGCAGACCATGGAGCGCGAGGGTTTCACGGTCTACGAGACGGAGTGGTGGCACTTCGATCACCAGGACTGGCCGCGCTACGGCATCGGCAACACCCGATGATCCGACCGCCCGCGCTCGACCTCCGGACCGCGCGGCTCATCGTCCTCACCGGGGCCGGGGTTTCGGCGGAAAGCGGTCTTGCCACCTTCCGCGATTCGAACGGTCTCTGGGAACAGCACCGGGTCGAGGACGTGGCTTCGCCCGAGGGGTTCTACCGCGATCCCGCGCTGGTGTGGAACTTCTATTCCCAGAGGCGGGCCCAGGCGAAGACGGTGGAGCCGAATGCGGGACATCAGGCGATCGCGGAAGTGGAAAAGCGCCTCGGCGATCGCTTCCTTCTCGTCACTCAGAACGTGGACGGCCTTCACCAGCGCGCGGGCTCCGAGCGGGTGATCGAAGTCCACGGGAGTCTCTTCCGCACCAAGTGTTCGGTCTGCGCGCTCGAGCCCTTCGCCGATCTCGCCACTTATCTCGGGCCGCGGCTTCCCACCTGCGACAACTGCGAGACGCGCGGACAGAAAGCCCTGCTGCGACCAGACATCGTGTGGTTCGGGGAGATGCTCGATCCCGCCCACCTGCGGGCTATCGATACCTTCATGCGTCGCGCATCCGGATCGCCGCTGATCTTTCTGGCCGCGGGAACCTCGGGCGCGGTCTGGCCGGTGGCCGGGCTCGTTGACCTCGCCCGGGGGCTCGGCGCCTCCACCATCCTGGTGAACGCCACCCCCGCCGACAACACCGCGCGATTTCACAAGTTCTTCGAGGGCCGGAGCGCTGAAATTCTGCCCCTTCTTTTCGGCGTGGACGCCCCGCCCAGCCGATAATCACCGACCCGGAAAACCCCTTTCAGGAGGCCGCACCTTGAATCCACGTCAACCGCTCGCCCTGTCTCTTGGCGTCACTCTGGTATCCATGACTACCGCCCTCGCCCTTCAGAATCCATCGATCACTTACCCGACCACCAAGAAGGGTGATGTGGTTGAGGTCCTTCACGGCCGCTCCATCGCCGACCCGTACCGGTGGCTCGAGGATCCCAACAGCGCCGAGACCGTGGCCTGGGTGGAAGCGCAGAACAAGGTGACCTTCGGTCATCTCGAAAAGATCGAAAGACGAACGGCCATCCGCGAGCGTCTCACCAAGCTCTGGAACTATGAGCGGTTCGGGGTTCCGAGCCGCCATGGTTCGTGGACCATCTTCTCGAAGAACGATGGCCTCCAGAACCAGGCCGTGATCTACAAGGCCACGTCCCTCACCGCCACTCCCGAGGTTCTCCTCGACCCGAACACTCTATCCACCGACGGCACGGTGGCGCTTTCCGGCCTCAGCTTCTCCGAGGACGGGAAGTACGCGGCCTACTCCACCTCCGCCTCTGGTTCCGACTGGATGGAATGAAAGGTGCGCGAGGTGGCCACGGGCAAGGATCTCTCCGACCACATCAAGGCGACGAAGTTCACGAGCGCCGCCTGGA
>JAGNNV010000314.1 GCA_017990495.1 Vicinamibacteria bacterium | reverse complement strand
CGAACCGCCGAGTTCGTCTCGCCGGCCTTGGGATACTGAATTCGAGTGAGGATCGGGTAGAGCCCGGATGTGTTGTCGATCAAGGTGAACTCTTTCACCTGAGACGCGTCGGACTGCCAGAACGCGACATGGCGACCATCGGGGCTGAACCTGAAACCGTCGCGTAGTCCGAGTTCCTCTTCGTAGACCCAATCGAACGTGCCGTGGATCAGGGTGGGACTGCCGCCGCGGGTCAGACGCACCACGCGTCCGTCGGCAATGTCCTCCACATAGATGTCGTGGTCGCGCACGTATCCGACGCGGCGGCCATCGGGCGTGAACTTCGCGAACATGAGGGTGGATGGGGCCGCGTCCCCGCCGAGCTTCTTGAGTTTGCCGCTCACAAGGTCCAGCACCCAATAGTCGCCGCGGCTGTTGATCCGCCAGACCCGCTTCGTGTTCGTGAAGACGAGCAGTTGCTTCCCGTCCTCCGACCAGGAGTAGTCAGCGATATCGAGGGGCGTCGTGGCGCCCGCCGGGGTGAGGCGAGCGAGAGAGACGAGTACCTCGCGCCGGGCGGAGGCCGTGTCGTAGCGGATCAACTCTCGAGCCCCGCTGCCGGAAGCTCCGGCCGGAGCTTCGAGAGTCGTGTAACTCGCACCGCCGTCCAGCCAGCGCGCCGGACCGAACCGCTCGGGCTGGAAGTCCTTCGTCTTGAAGATGCGCTCGAGAGTCACGAGCGATGGATCGCTCGCGATCCCGGCCTGGGGCTGGGCGTCGACCCGGGCGACGGCGGACCCGAGCAGGAGGAGGCACAAGACCTTCATTGACGCCGCCTGCGTCATACGAGCCCTGGACGACCGCGCCACGCTCATTGTTCGAACTCGACGACGACGGTCACGGGCTGACCTGCCCTGAGGGTCAGGGTGCGGCGGTTGGAAGCGTCGCCCGCGGCCAGGATCGCCGAAGCCTCGCGCAGCTTCGCGGTTTTGATGGAACGCGGGACCTCGAGAACGAGGCGCTGCGCCTTGGGAGAAGCGAGCGTCACCTCCACCGAACCCGGTTTCCAGGAGAGCTTCTTCACTTCCACCTGTCCGCGGGCCGACAGTCCCTCGATGGTTCCCTGCGGCCAGGTCTTGGGCAGCGACTTCAGGAGCGACACCTTGCCGGGGTCGCTCGTGACGAGCATCCTGATGAGCACCGCGGGCAGGCCGCCGCTGACGTCCATGTTGAAGAGGCTTCGGTAATTGTGAGTCGAGGCCATGTTGGGCAGCCAGTAGCGGGTGACGAGAGGCACGAACGACCGGTAGGCAAGATCGGCTTCGCCGAGGCTCGTCGCCGCCTGACCGAGCTGAACCAGGCCGAACGACATATAGCCGCCGCTCTTCTGCCAGTCCGTCCAATGCTTTTCGAGCTTCAGCTCGATCACGCGCTTGAAAGCGGCCATGAGCTTCGGGTCGGCGGCGATCTCCGCGGGCAGGCCGTCGTAGAGCGCGTAGAGGTGCGAGGAGTGACGGTGAGCGTGGTTGTCGTCGAGGAGCGGGGTCAACCACTCCTTGACCCCGCCCTCGGGGCCCAGGATGTAGGGCGGCATCTTCGCGAGCATCTTCTCCCACACCTTCACCTTCTCCTGGTTCCGTCCGAGTTCGCGCGAGAGCGCGATCAGCCGGGTGAGAAGCTCCTTCGCCGCCGACACATCCATCGTCGCATTGAAGGTGGCCTGGGACTTGGTGTTCTCGGGAGCGTTCTCGGGCGACTGGGTGGGCGAGAAGACCAGCCGGCCATCCTTCCCTTCGTAGAGGTAGTCCTCGAAGAAGAGAGCCGTCTTCTCCATGAAGGGCATGGCGTGCTCGACTAGGAACTTTCGGTCGCCGGTGTGGAGGTAGTAATCGTAGAAGAAGTGCGCGGCCCAGGGCGCGCCCGCCACCCAGAAGGCTCCGGCGAACCGGGGAGCCAGTGCGTTGTTGAAACCGTTGGTACTGGTGCGCGAGGGCAGAACGATGCCGCGAGATCCGAAGATCCGCTGCGCGTTCATCTCCATCCACGGCACCAGCGATTCGACGTAGGACGTGTAGGAGAGCATCAGCTCGGGGGTGCTTGCCATCAGGAGGCTCGCGATCGCCGACTGCACGTTGCCGTTCTGGGTGTAATCGCTCGCCCAGGGCGGGTCGTAGGTGCCCGCCCAGACTCCCTGCAGGTTCGGCGGCAGTTCGCCGATGCTCGAGATGATGTTGTAGCGGCTGGCGTCGAAGGTCTTCTCGATCAGAGCGGGCAGGATCGCCTCATCGGTGCTCTTCGCGATCAGGTCCTCGCTCGGGAGCGAGCGATCGGCCCCGCCGCCGAGATCAAGCCGGACCCGGCGGAAAAGCTCGCCGTGGATCTTCGCGTGGCGCTCGAGCAGCGTGTCGTAGGCGGGGGCAAGGGCCGCGAGTCGGGCCTGGGTGCGCTCGTGGTGAGTCTTGTCCTCTTCATAGACCGGGAGAACGTCGACCAGCAACAACACCTCGTCGGCGCCCGTCACCACGATCCCGGTCCCGTCCACGCGCATCGATCCCCCGCGTGTGGTCACGCGTCCGACTCCCTCGATGGAGTGGATGCTGCCGGGGTACGCGTTCAGGAACCGGTGACGATAGGTGAGGTGCGGACCGCTCGCCGTGGCCTTCGCGTCGCGCATGTGTTTGCGGAAGCGCTCGTGACCCGGTTCGCGCGAGCGTAGTTCCAGCCGGGCGTTCACCGATCCGCGGCGCTCGCCGCGGATCCGCATCACCGCCACCGAGTCGGCGCGGGAGACGAAGAGCGTGCGCACGAAACGGCCGCCCGCGTCCTTCCACTCAACGCTGGCCTCGCCGGTCTCGAAGTTCACGCCGCGCCGGTAGCCCTCGATGTTGGGGTCGCCGTCCATTTTGATCCCCAGTTCGAAGGCGGGAACGAAGGGGTCCGGGTACCGGAAGCCATCCTGACCGGAAAGATCGAAGGCGAACTGACTCGCCTGCTGGTAGAGCCCGCGGTCGATCATGCTGCGAAGCTCGAAGAGTCGCGGGCCGGTGAGCGTCGGCAGTTGCGGCGGACGTTCGGGAAGGAACATGCGCTCGTGAGAGAAGATCACCGTTTCGTCGAGAGCGTGGCTCATCACCACGGCGCCCACGCTGCCGTTGCCGCTCAGAAGGCCGTGTTCCCAGGTTGAACCCGGGCGGGTGCTCACAAAGCCCCGCTCCGGTGTCTCGAACATGGCCGATTGCGCCGCGCTCGGGGACGGCATCAATAGGAGAGAGAGAACAGAGACCGCCGCCAGGACCCGTTGCCGCATATGTGTCACCTCTGCGCGTTCGCGCAATAATTCCCCCGAAGAGAAGGACTACAAGACTGTACACAGGCTCGTATACACTCGTCAAGAACCGCGATGGACCGCTGCCTCGTCAATGGAGAGAACTCGAGATGCTCAGAGTGATTTTGACCAGTCTGATCCTGTGTCTGGCCACGGGCGGCGCCACCGTGGCGCAAGACCTCTCGTCGCCGGTTCAAGGCCCGGTCGCGTGGTGGCCGCTCGACACCACTGAAGCGGGAACAAGCCCCGATCGGGCCGGCGGACAACGGGACCGCGTCGAGGGTTTGCACCGGATCGCCGCGGGGGTGGTGGGCCAGGCGATCGTCTTCGACGGTTACACCACGGTCCTGCGACGAGCGGCGGCCGCAGCGCCTGCGTTCTCGAACGCCTTCACGCTGGAGGCGTGGGTGGCGCTTGGCGCGTACCCATGGAACGTCGTGCCCGTCGTGGATCACGGCGACGAGGAGATGCGCGGCTACATCTTCGGCCTCGGCCCGCGCGGCGAACTCTCGCTGAGGGTCGCGGTCGATGGTCGCTGGCTCGAGACGCGCTCGCCGGATGCGGCGGTCCCCTTGCGAAAGTGGACTCACGTCGCTGCGCGATACGAAGTCGCATCGGGCCTGACGCTCTTCGTCAACGGTACGGAGGTTGCGCGAACCCCACTTCCCCCACCTGGGCCTGGCGGCCGCAGCGGCTCGCAGCGCGGTCAGATCATCGCGGCGCGCGGGCTCGACCTGCTGGTGGGAGGAGTTCGCTCGCCGCTCCGGCCGACGCCGTGGCATCGGTTCGAAGGAACACAGCCGACCTGGTACTCGATTGAAGGCGCGCTGGACGAAGTGAAGGTCCACGCCACGGCACTCCCGGACGCCGAGATCAAAACATCCGCAACCGCCGCGCAACCTGGGCC
>JAGNNV010000313.1 GCA_017990495.1 Vicinamibacteria bacterium | reverse complement strand
CGATGTGGCCGTGGCCATGCGTGAGCGCAGCACCCGAGGGGCCATCGTCCTGCTTTCGAGCATGCAGGGCACCTATGCCTTCGAAGGCTCGCTCGCCTATGGCACCTCGAAGGCCGCGCTGATCCACGGCGCGCTTGTTCTGGCCAAAGAATTCGGCGGCCCCGGCGGAGTCAACATCAACGTGGTGGCCCCCGGAGTCACCACCGCGGGCATGGCCCGCGCCTCGGTCGATTCGGGCAAATACGATCCGATGATCGACCGCGGCGTCATTCCGCGCTTCGGCCGTCCCGAGGACATCGCGCGGGTGGTGCGTCTGCTGATCGACCCTGAGAGCTACCTCACCGGCCAGGTTGTGGTGGTGGACGGCGGCCTCACTCTCCGCCGGGATATGTAGCAGGCGACCCCCGCCGTACTCGTACTCGTGGGCGTGGACGTGCTCGTCGTCCTCGCGTGGGTGTCGCGGTTACCAACGGAATGCTCACGCTCCTAAGCGGCTTCCGCCTAAGTCCAATCTTTTCAATCGGGGTTCTTTGAAGCCGCTGATCGACACGATCGGCCCGAAGGAGTCGTGGGACACTAGGTCCCGGTTTCCGCACGCCAAACGGAGTGGCTGCACCGGGATGACGAGAGGTCCAATAGACAGGGCGGGGGCTCCGGTCCGGGGTGACGAGAGGTCCAATAAACAGCGCGGGGACTCCGGTCCGGGGGTGACGAGAGGTCCAATTACCCCGGTAGTGGCAGGGCCGCGCAGCGACGGTCGCTTCGACCGCTCCGCAGCACGGACCACCCTCAGCGACCGGTCGCCCTTCGCTACCTACGCCCTTCTCAAAGCCTCGAGGTCGGCTTCTCGTTTGAACAGGCCCATGCGGTGGAGGGGGAAGTCGTACTTCACCGGATCCTCGGGATCGCAGGCGCGCAGGACCGCGGTGATGTCCTCAGCCATCTTCCAGCCCGGCGACACCCGGCGGGTGAGGCGCGCCGAGCGGCCGATGTTGATGATGTGGGCGTCGAGGGGGATGAGTAGGGACGAGCGCGACACGCGGGTCCAACCACCCGGGTCGACCGAGTCGGCGCGAACCATCCAGCGCAGGAACAGGCTGATGCGCTTGCAGGCGCTGCCGTCCTTCGGCGAGGGGAAGAAGAAACGCACCCCCGCGCGCGCGGGAAGAGGGCCTTTGCCATAAAGGCCATCACGGGGAAGGGCGAGCGCGCGATCAACGAAGGACTCGAGCGCGACACGGATATCGCGCACCTCGCCCGAGGGGGAAAAGAAACCCTCAACCGACCCGCCGCTCCGCCGCATCTCCCGCAGAAACACGAGCAGGCACGCGACATCCGTGGCGTCGTTGAAGCGATGCTTGAATCCGCGAAGGGCTTCGAGGACCCTTGGGGCATCGAGAGCGTCGATCGCGCGGGCCGGGCGCGGACCGAGGATTCCGAGGACCACCTCGACGCTCTTCTTGATCTGGGCCACGTTCCCGTAGGCGAGGGAGGAGGCGATGAGGCCCGCCACCTCGCGATCGTCGGTTCGTTCGTAGCGCCAGACGAACTGGACCGGATCGGGCTCGATCCAGCGCGCGTCGTAGTCGGCGTAAGCGCGTTCGAGCAGCGTCCGCAGGGCGGCGGTGCGGTCGCGGCCGCGGCGAGCCTTCACCCCGAAGGCGCCCTCGGGCTCAGGCCTTCTTGAGGAGGCGAAGGAGTTCTTCGCCGAACGCCTCCACACGCCAGCGGCGGAGGCCGTCGATGGCCGATAGTTCCTCGAGGCTCGTGGGATTGGCCTCGGCGATCCGGTCGATCAGCCGTTGGGGGATGACCAAAGACAGTTCGAGGCCGATGCGCGTGGCCGCGGCCTTGCGCCAGTCTTTCATGGCCGCCACCCGGCGCTGTTGCGACAGCGGCAGCTCGATGCGGCGGCCGCGTTCGAGCTTGGGCAGTTCGTTCTCCTGGACATCCAGTCCGCGGACCAGAGCTTCGTGAAAGCGGCCGGCGTATTCCCGCCGCCTTATGTTCGGCATCACCGCCTCGCGCCCCCCGTCCTTCTCCGAACGGGCGAGGGACAGCAGCGCTTCGTTCACCGCGATGCGGAAGGGCGGCAGGTCGAGTTCGCCGGCGATTTCCTCGCGGCACGCGATCAGCTCGCGGAAGATGGCGAGGGCTCGGGGCGGGAGGGCGGCCACGCCCTTGACGTCGCGAAAGACCTCGCGCGGGTCGACCTTCCCGGGCAGGCCGTTCAGGTGCTCGAGCGCCGCGCACTCCTCTTCGACCCAATGGCGCCTCCGCATGGTTTCGAGTTCGGCGCGCTGCTTGTTCATCACCTCGAGCAAATGGCGCACATCGGTGAGGGCGTAGTTCTGTTGCTCCTCGGACAGCGGCCGCGCGGACCAGTCGTCCTTCTGGTTGCCCTTGGAGATGGTGAGGCCCAACTCATCGCGCAAGGTGGCCTGCAGACCCACCTCGGTTCGGCCCAGAAACTTCGCCGCGACCATGGTGTCCCACAGGTTCCGCACGGCGATCGACGCTTTCGACTTGAGCAGGGCGATGTCGTAGTCGGCGCCGTGAAAGACCTTGGTGAGGCCCGGGTCCTCGATGAGGGGGCGCAGGGCCTCGACCTCAAAGCCCTCGAGAGGGTCGAGCAGGTACGCGGAGCCCGCCTCTGTTCCGACCTGGACCAGGCAGATCTTCTGGTGGAAGTGATAGAGGCTGTCCGACTCGGTGTCGATCACAATCGCCCGCGACCCCGCGGCTTCACCGAGGAGTTGCTGAAAGGCCGCGTCTTTGGAGGATCGGATGATGGGGGGCAACAGAAGTCCTGAAGTCAATAATGCAAGAGTATAGAGACGCGGGGTTCCCATTGCCGCCGCCGTCGTTTTAGAGTTGACCCATGATCCAAGCATCTGGTCGGTTCCTGATCGTTCCCGTCCTCGCACTGGGCCTCGGAGCCCAGGCCTCCGCGCAGAACCCCCCAGCCGCCCTGGCCCCGGCCACGGGCGAAACGCGCCTTTCGAATATCCGCCAGCTCACCAACGGGGGCGAGAACGCCGAGGCGTACTGGAGCGCCGACGGAAAGTGGATCACTTTCCAGTCCACCCGCGATGGGCGGACCTGCGATCAGCAGTACGTGATGAAGGCCGACGGTTCGGATGTCCGCCGCGTTTCCACCGGCGAAGGCAAAACCACCTGCGGCTGGTTCATGCCCGGTTCGAAGCAGGTCTTCTTCGGCTCGTCGCACGCCAATCAGAAGGAGTGCCCCCCGCGGCCCGATCCTTCCGCCGGATACGTGTGGCCGCTCGATCCCTTCGACATCTACTTCGCCAACACCGACGGCACCAACCTCAAGCGTCTGACCAACTACAACACCTACACCGCCGAGGGCGTGTTATCGCCGGACGGGAAGAAGATCGTGTTCACCTCGCTCAAGGATGGCGATCTCGAGATCTACACGATGAACGTGGACGGCACGGATGTGCGCCGGCTGACCCATACGCCGGGTTATGACGGCGGTCCATGGTGGTCTCCCGACGGCACCAAGATCGCCTACCGCGCGCACCATCCCCAGGATGAGGCCCAACTCGCCGATCACAGGAAGCTCCTGGCCCAGAACCTGGTGCGCCCGAGCCGGGTCGAGATCTTCGTGATGAATGCCGATGGCTCGGAGCAGCGTCAGATCACCGCGGTGGGCGGGGCGAACTTCGGTCCGTCCTGGACCCCGGACGGCAAGCGGATCATCTTCTCCTCGAACCACCCGGCGCCGCGCAGCGGCAACTTCGACCTTTACCTGGTGGATGCTTCGGCGTCGATGGCCACCGCGGACAAGCTCGAGCGGGTCACGTTCGACGCCACTTTCGATGGCTTCCCGATGTTCCGCCCCGACGGCAAGCAGCTCATCTGGGCTTCGAACCGCCACTCCCAGAAGCAGGGCGAGACGAACCTGTTCGTCGCCGACTGGAAGTAGGAAACCCTACTTCGCGGCCTGCCAGAGGGACTCCATCTCGTCGAGGGTGGAGTCCTTCGGTGTTTTGCCCTGGCGGCGCAGGCCCTCTTCGACGCAGGCGAAGCGGGTGCGGAACTTGCGGTTGGTGCTGCGGAGCGCGGTTTCGGCATCCACCCCGAGTTTCCTTCCGAGGTTGATCACCGCGAACAGCAGGTCGCCGATCTCGCCCTCGAGTTTCTCGTGGCGTCCCGCCTCGGGTTCGCGCATGGCCTCCGAGATCTCGTCGAG
>JAGNNV010000312.1 GCA_017990495.1 Vicinamibacteria bacterium | reverse complement strand
GCGATGGTACCCCCGGCGATCAGGGAAATCTCCACGCCGGCATCGCTCTCGGCCAGGGTCACGCTGGCTGATCCTTCAGAGAACTGCGCGTGACGTGCGGTCACCTGGTACGCGCCGGGGGCCTGGTCGATGATCTCGAATCGGCCGTCGGCATCGGTGACCACGCCGCCTGCTTCCGGACCGAAGACGAACATGCCGCGTGGACCACCGGCGTCGCGCGCGGCCACCGTGGCGTCCGGCACCGGCCGTCCCCCTTTGGCGTCGACCACTCGGCCCCGGATCACCAGACCCCGCGACGCCTTCACCTCGACCGTCTTCGTCTCGCCCGCGGCAAGAGTGATGCCGCCGGTGCGCGCGGGCCGATAGGTCTTGGCCCACACCGATACGTCCCAGTTGCCGGGGGGAACGTCTTCGAAAGCGAACGCGCCATCGGGAGAGGTGAAGGGCGTGCGTCGATCGACGTCTCCAGGACCGCGGAACATCACCACCATGCCGCCGCCGCCGGCGCGGGCCGGCGTGTACATGGCTTCGAACTCCGTGAGGGGCAGGCCGCTGGCCGCGTCGACCGCGCGCCCGATCAGACGGCCGCGGGTGGCCACTTCGATCTCAACGTCGGAAATGGGAGCCACCACGTTCTTGAGCTTCGCGTCGCCGCGGAACTCTCCGGGGCCGAAGATGCTGAGGTCATATGCGGTGCCCGGGACGAGTCCTTCGATCTGGAAGCCGCCGTCTGGATCCGCGGGCACGAACGTGTTGTTCCGCCCCGCCATCATCGACGCGCCAGGTGCGGGTGTTGAGGGCCGTGCCGCCACTTGATAACCGGTCACCGGGTTGCCGGTCGACTGAACCAGGCGCCCGGAAATAGCGGCGCCCGGGTTCAGGACCACGTCGAGCGGCGACGTGCCGTCCCCGGCCTTCACCGCGTTCAGGAGGGTGATCGTGTATCCGGGCCGGGAGACCGTCACGTCGTAGTCGCCGGCGGAGAGACCCTTGAAACCGAACTTGCCCTCGTAGTCCGTCTCCGTTTGGGGCCGCACCGACTCGATGCCGCTGAAGGACACCACGTTGCCGCCGCGGCCGCCCGTCATCTGCACCGAGCGGTTGAGCGCCACCGAGGCGTTCTCGATCGGCCGTCCGTCTTTGTCCTTCACCACCCCGGATAGAACGAAGCCCGGCGAGAGCACCACGTCCACGGTGAGGGGTCGCGGCGCTTCCGCAACGAGGTCGAGTCCGGGAATCACGCGTCGTTCGAACTCGGTGTGGGCCACCGTGAGTTTCTGGTTGAGGCCGGGCGCGAGCCTGGTGGCCTTGAACGTTCCGTCGGAGCCCGAGATGAACGCAGGACTGGCCGCGGCCCCTCCCTGGGCCATACGGGCCATGATGGCGCCCATGCGCGATTCCGACCCGGGCGAGAGGGCGCCGCGCGCTCCCGCGATCGGACGTCCCTTTTCGTCGCTCACTCGACCGAGCAGGGTGACCGCGGCCGTGAGCGCCACATCGAGTGTCTTCACTTCCCCCGCCGACACCTCGATGCCCCGGCGCTCGGTCAGCACGAACGACTTCTCGTCGAAGCTCAAGCGATACGACTCCTGGGCGAGGCCGGTCAGGCGATAACGGCCGTCCACACCGGTGCGGGCAAGAACGGTCAGGTCGCCGGACCGCGCCGTCACCTTCACTCCTGGCACCATGCGGCCGTTGTCGAGGCGGGTCACCCGGCCCTCGATGGTGGCGCTGCGGACCAGAGTGAGAGGCGCCGAAATAGCGCCGCCGGTCACCGCGGTGTCAAGCGACGAACCGTCGCGCCCAAGCGCCTGCAATCGTCCCTGCCGCGCCGGTGTTCCGAGGATCTCGAAACGTCCGGTGGCATCGGTGCGAGCCCACCGCGACGCCGCGTCGCCAACCACGCGCACCACCGCATCAACTGCCGGCCGGCCATTCCAATCACGCAGCAGTCCGGAAACGCGGCTGGTCGTGGCTTTCAGCTTCACCGTCATCGGAGCGCCTGAAAAGCGCGCAGCCGCGGCCTGGATCTCGAAACCCTGGGCATGCACGGAGAGGGCGAGCCTCTGGGTCAGGAACTGAAGGCTCGGACCCTGAAGGTCTTCGAATCGGAACAAACCGTCGGCTTTCGTGATGACGAAAGTCGCGCTCTGCCCGATGCGCACGAGCGCACCGCTCATCGGTTTGCCGCCTGGGTCCACAACACGACCGGAGACCGTTTCACCTCGGCTGAGAGAAATCTCGCCCAGGTCTTCCGTGTCGGACTTTTCGAACACGCCGTCAAGGGTCCTGGCGGCGAGGCCGCCGAAGGTGACGCGCACCACGAACGGGGGGGCGCCAGGCGGAACCGCGAGCTTGAACCGGCCCTCCGGCCCTGTGACCACGGTGGCGAGCGATGCGGGTGCGGGCTCGCCCTTGATTTCGCGCAAGGCCACGGCATGGCGCGTTTCGAAAGGGACCGCGGACACGGTGGCGCCGATGACGCCCTTTTGTTCCGCGACCACCCGTCCGCTGAGTTCGGCGGCGGGGGCGAAAGTGGCCATGGCGGAGATCAGGCCGCAGAGAAGAAATGGAAAACGCATGGCGCCCCCTTTGTGACTAAGTGGTTACGGACTCCCGGTTACAGACTGAGACGATACGACCACACTCCCGGCCGGTCAGGGCTGATTCTCTCGCTTGATCCCGGACAGAGGAACGAAGCCCACCACCGGCCCCCAGACCTCAGACGGCTGGAAGGCCGATTTGTAGTTCATCTTGCGCGAATCGCCGAGCCAGTATCCAAGGTAAACGAAGTCCATACCCTGGCGTCGTGCCACCTCGACGAGGGTCAGGATGTTGAAGACGCCGAGCGAACGCCGCACCGATTCGACGGGGTCGTAGTAGCAGTACACGGCCGAAAGCGATTTCGGTTCCCGGTCGACCACCGAAACCGCGAGGAGCTTGCCCTGGGCGTCCCGGAAGACGAGGTCTTCGGTGGTGACGCAGGAAGTGTAGAGAAAGCTCTCGAACTCCTCGCGCGATCCATCCATGGCGTCGCCGTCCTGCGACTCCGAGGTGTGGCGGGCCGCGAGGTACCGCCCGTAGAGCTCGTGTTTCTCGTCCGAGGGCTCGGCGGGCTCGAGGGTCACGGTCACGTCCTCGTTCCGCTTCAGGCAACGCCGCTGCGACCGGTTCGGAACCAGACCGTCCACGGGGAGGCGGATCATGCGGCAGTCCGAGCAGTCCCGACAGCTCGGCCGGTACACGACCGACCCGTTGCGGCGGAAGTTCACCTGCATCAGCGAGTCGTAAAGGCCGTCGGGCAACGGACGGTCGCAATCGAACCCCGAGAAGCGCGCGGACCGCCCTGGAACGTAAGGACAGGGGAACTCGGCGCCTTGCTGGCACAAGGTGGAGGCGATCATTCGGGCGATCAGCGAGTAGTCCGGCCTCATGATGTAACTTGGATTCTCGCACCGGTTTCACGCGCATGCCCTGGTTTGGGGTCTCGCGGGCGAACCTCGGGCCCCGGGGCGCTTAAGATCCCGGGACCACAAATTCAAGGAGCTTCCTTCCATGCGCATTGGTGTCCTCCGCGGCCGCGAAAATTCATTCCCCGACGCCTTCATCGGCAAAGTCAACTCAATGGGTCGCGGCGTCTTCGCCGAACAGATCCAGCTTGGCGGGACCAAGCTGAATGAACCGGTGCCCTACCGGGTGGTCCTCGACCGCATGGGCCACGAAGTGCCCTACTACTCGGTCTACCTCAAGATGGCGGCGCTCCAGGGCACGTACGCGATCAACAATACGTTCTGGCGCAACGCCGACGACAAGTTCTTCGGCTACGCCATCGCGGAAAAGCTCGGCATTGCCGAGCCCAAGACCGTGGTCCTTCCGAACTTCCAGTACGTGGATGACGTGAACGCGGAGAGCCTGCGCAACCTCTGGCCCATCGATTTCCAGATGTACGCCGACTACGTGGGTTTCCCCTGCTTCATGAAGCCCGCATTCGGTGGGGGCTGGAAGGACGTCAACAAGTGCAACAGCCTGGAAGACATCATGCGCCACTACCAGGCGAGCGGCCAGAAAACCATGATGCTGCAGCAGGCCGTGACCTGGGATATCTACATCCGCATCCCCACCATCGGTCGCAAACACGTGCGGGCCATCCGCTACGACCCGGCCCCCGGCGGCCTCGGCGGCTACAACCAGGATTACGACGCCATTCCCTCGCGTATCCGTGATGAGGC
>JAGNNV010000311.1 GCA_017990495.1 Vicinamibacteria bacterium | reverse complement strand
CGACCTCAGGAGCGTTCATTACCCCGCCACTTTTGCCCAATGGATCTGAGCATGAGCGGGTACACGATCGCCAGGCGGAATGGCCGGATCAGGGCCATGTAGACCCGGCCGACAAGGCCGTTCGGCTTCACCAGCACCGCCATCTGCGCGTGATAGCCGCTGCCCGAGTCGTCGCGGACCCACCCGACATGCATCACGGCGTGCACGGTCTGGTTGGACACCTCAGCCGCCCACTCATCGCGCGTCTGATAAACGGAACTGAAGGCGGGGCGGGGACCTTCTTCGCAGTCAGCCGCCGCGACCAAGTCCGGGCCATGAGACGTTTCTTCACGAAGCTCCGGGGGCAATCGCTCCCGCAGCGAGCGCACGCGGGCGCCCACACCCGCTTCCTGCTTGTCCCAGCCGAAGATCTTCCCGAGTTTGAAGCGCAGCGCGAAGAGCGCGCGAACGATCAGGGGAGAGTCGCTCGCCTCCCGCCGGGCGCTGAATTGCTTCACCAATCGCGCGAAATCGTCGGGGCCGCCGGGGGTGGGCAGCGCCCAGACATCTTCGAGCTCGAAGTCGGGAGCGACTTCGTGGATCCGCCACGGACGGGAAGCGTGCGCGGCGTTTGGAAGGCGCATCCGCCTATTCGCTGCGCCGCTTGACGAGATAAGGCAGCGCGAACATGTACAACCCGGTGAAGAGGAGAAGCGCCAGCGGCAGGAGAGGCGAGTAGGTCACCCAGTTGGGTTCCTTGCCCCCTCCCATACCGATCTGAACGAAATTGGCGATCACCGCGACGGTGAAGGCGATGGAAGTCCAGCGGTGCACTTGTCGAACCAGAGTGTTGAAGGGCATGGGCGAATTTTAGAGGTCGAACTCGCCATCTAGACTTTGCGCATGCGCACATCTTGCCGACCTTCGCGTGTGGTGACTCGCCGAACGCTCGCTGTTGTCACCGCCTTCCTCGCAACATCGGTCACGGCCGCGCCGGTGGTGTTTCATGTGAACCTGGGACAGGCCTCAGAAGCGCCGGTCTCCGGCCGTCTGCTCGTCTTCGCGAAGCTGATCGGACCAACCGACAAAACGCCGGTCACGCGCGTCAACATGGATGGGGTCGATGCGAGCGCCGTCTCGATCGCCGCCCAGGAAGTCGCGCGCCTCGAACCGGGCGCCACGATCGAACTCCACGCCGATGTCACCGCCTTCCCCACACCCTTCTCAAAGCTCAAGCCCGGCCGTTATGCCGTTCAGGCGGTGCTCGACCGCGACCACAGCTACAACTACACCGGGCGTAGCGCGGGCGATCTGGTGAGCGACGTTGTCGAGATGGATCTGCCCGGAGAGGCAACCCCACCGCTGACTCTTGCAACCGCCATTCCCGAAAACACAGCCCCTCTCGCGCCGAACGCCGACATCCACGCGATCGACTTCCAAAGCCCGGCGCTCAGCCGCTTCTGGGGTCGCCCCATCACGTTGCGCGGATGGGTGGTGACTCCGCCGGAGTATGCGTCGCAACCCAGAAAGCGCTATCCGACCGTGTACTACACGCAGGGCTTCGGCGGCACGCTGCGCTCTCTCCACGCCCTGGGAGTCGCCCGATGGGAAGAGATGAAGGCCGGCAAGGCGCCGCAGATGATCTGGGTGGCGGTCGACCAGTCGAGCCCCGGCGGAACGACCGAGTTCGTCGACAGCGTCAACAACGGCCCGTGGGGTGAGGCGCTGACGGCCGAGCTGATCCCACGCCTTGAACGCCAGTACCGCATGGACGGAAAGCCAAGCGGTCGTCTGCTCACCGGCCACTCCTCCGGCGGCTGGGCGGCCTTGTGGCTGCAGGTGAAGTACCCCGAGTTGTTTGGCGGCGCCTGGCCCACCTCGCCCGATGCCAGCGACTTCCACGACTTCTCGGGCATCGACCTCTACGCCAAGGATGCCAACGTCTATCGGAAGCCGGACGGCACGCCCTGGCCTCTCGCGCACGACAAGGGCCGGATGCTTGTGTCCGTCGAGGACTACGCGCGGCGCGAGTTCGTGGTGGGCCCGTATGGCGGGCAGATCGCTTCGTTCGAATGGGTCTTCTCGCCGCGCGGGGCCGACGGGAGTCCGCTTCCGATGTTCGACCGCACCACCGGCGCCGTGGATCCGGCCGTGATCGCGTACTGGAAGGAGCACTACGATGTCGCCGAGCTATTGCGCCGTCAGTGGCCGAAACTCAGGCGCCATCTCGACGGCAAGATCCACCTGATAGTCGGGGCCGCGGACACCTTCTCTTTAGACGGCGCGGCTCGCCGGCTCGAAATCACGATGAAAGAGCTCGGTGCTAAAACCGACTTCCGCTATGTCGAAGGGCGCACCCACTTCGACCTTTACGCCGTGGGAGATGACAAGCGGGGCTTGTACAAGACCATCGCCGCGGAGATGTACGCGACGGCGCGCGGTCGTGATCGTGGACGCCTGCCCTGAGCTCCGAAGTCCCGTCTCCGTCGAAGGGTACACCTACTCGTCCGTAGAAGGTCGATCACCGCCCACGCATCCCCTCTTACAGCCGAGTCCGTTACGGAACGACGAGTACCCCCCACTCCGACTTACGTGGGAAGTCCTCGCTCCGTTTCAAGGGACTTACACCGCCACTTTTGCCCAAGAGCCTACTCTGACCGCAACGCGAGCATGGGCTCGATCCGCGAGGCTCGCCGCGCAGGCACGTAGCCCGCGAAGGTGGCGACTGCCGTGACCACCGCGGCGACGCCCAGGAACGTCGCTGGATCAGAAGAGACGACTCCGAAGAGCAGGCTTTCGATGGCGCGGGCGCCAAACCACGCCGCGGGGAGCCCGATGGCGAGGCCGATCGCCGCAAGCGTCAGGGTCTGGCCCAGGATTTGTCGACGCATCGCGGAGGGAGCGGCGCCGAGCGCCATCCGCACACCGATCTCGCGGGTCCGCTGGTTCACGGAATACGCGATGACCGCGTACAACCCCAAGGACGCGAGGATCAGTCCGAAGCCGGCGAATCCCCCGACCAGCCGCGCCAGGAGACGCCGCGTGAACACGGAGCGCTCGACCAGTTGCTCCATCGTTCGGAACTCGCCGGCGGGCAACGAAGGATCCGCCCGCTTCAGCGCGGCTCGAACAGATGGAATCAGGCTCGCGGCGGGGATGGCGCTGCGCACGACGAGATCGACCGTCGAATAGTCGCCGGTCTGTCGGAGAAGCATGTACATCTCCTGGCCGGTGTCCCGTTCGAGCGCGAAGTAGCGCACGTCGTTCGCCACGCCGATCACCCTGTAGTTGACCCCCGAGGCGCGAAGCTCGCGCCCCAGCGGATCCGCACCCGGCCAGAGCGTTCGCGCGAGAGCCTCGTTGATTACTACGACGGGCTCGGAAGTGGCGCGGTCATCGCTCTGAAACCCTCGGCCGGCTTTCACGCCGATGCTCATTGCCCGGAAGTAGGCGTCGTCGATCATGCGGACGTGCGCAGTCGTCCGCGACGTGCGATCGGACGCCCGTTCGCTTGGTGAGAGCGACCAGCCTCTCCAGCCGACATTGTCGCCAAGAGGCAGCGCGTCCGTCAGGCTCGCCGCTTCGACCCCCGGCTCGGATCGAACGTGCTGGAGAAGGGCCTCGAAGTAGGCATTCCTTGCTTCTCGCGTGGGGCGGTCGAGACGCGATGGATCCACCCGCACCGAGATGAGGTTCTCTGCAGCGAAACCGGGGTCGACGTCGAGAACGCGGCCCAGGCTGCGCGTCAGCAGACCGGCGCCGACGAGCAGCACGCAGACGAGGACGAATTCCGAAACCACGATGGCGTGGCGAAACCCTCCACCGCCACCGGTGGCGCCCCGGCCGGCATCCTTCAACGCATCGAGAGGCGTCGATGCGGAAGCCTGGAACGCGGGCAGGACGCCGAAGCCGACCCCCGTAGCCATCGCCACCGACGCGACGAAGGCGATCACCAGTCCGTCGACCCGGACACCCTGCAGGAGCGGAATGCCGGCGCCCTCAATGTGCGCGATCAGACTCGTGCCGCCGATCGCCAGGGCGAGTCCCAGCACAGCGCCGATGCCCGACAGCGACAGACTCTCGACGAGAAGCTGTCGGAACAGGCGGCGACGCCCCGCCCCGAGGGCCGTGCGCAGGGCCATCTCCTTACGCCGTGCAGCGGCGCGCGCCAGAAGCAGGTTCGAGATGTTCGCCGACACCAGGAGCATGAGGAGCCCGGCGGCGGCGCCGAGCATCGCGAGCGTGCCGTGAAA
>JAGNNV010000310.1 GCA_017990495.1 Vicinamibacteria bacterium | reverse complement strand
TCTCGTCTTTCGAGACCGGGAACATCTCGACGATCTCGCGGAGGGTCACTCCAGCCTCCAGATTCTCGAAGACGAGGGAGACTGGGGTCCGCGTGCCTTTGAACACCCACGCGCCGCCCACCTTGCCCGGAATGCTCTCCACCGCGGGACACTTCGACCAATCAAGCGCTGCCATTCGGGACTCCTTTCGACCACTTGAGTTTACGGCAGCCGGGCGTCAGGTACTTCTGAACGGCGGGTCCAGGCTACGGCGGGGTTGGCGTCAATGTGGATGTTCTGGCCCCGATGGTCGCGGTCGGAAACGAAAGGACTTCATCATGAATGCCAACCCCGCCTCCGCTGCATCCGTCGTGCCCGCCCTTCAGTCCACCGTCGTTCGCGCGCCTGAACCGCCTCGGGCCGTCGTTACCACGCTCGAAACCTTTCTGAGCGCCTCCGCACTTGCGGAGCCGCTCCAGAGCAAAGTCGCTGTTTACCGCGTTTCGCTCGACGCTTGCCGCGCCTGCGCGCCGATCGCTCCTGCGCTGAGCGCGAATCTTCGGGATCAGTTGCTCCGTGCTTCGTCGTCTGCCGTTTTGAATACCGCCGAGGGATTCGGCTCCGCGTCCCGTGGCGTCAAACGACGTCACTACGAGATCGCTCGTGGTAGCGCGATGGAATGCGTCGCCATCCTTGACCTCGCGGTCGCACTCGGCCTCCAAGACGACGTCGCGGCGTCGCGTGCGCTGTTCACCCGCGCGGCGATGATGCTCTCGAAGGTTGAGGCTGGCCCCGCCGACGTTGTGGATCGGGGGGTCCACACAGCGGCGCTCCGTTCGCATTGTCGGAAGGGACTCGGTTTCGTTGAGCCGTTCGTCCCTCGATGCGACGGCCAATGGCTTGGGCTCAGCCTCGGGTCACATCGGAACGGACGGGTTCGGGATCGGGATCGGGTTTGGGCTCGGTGTTTCGGTTTGAGGTGCGGTATCCGTCCCTCAGCTCTCGCGCTGGAAGAGCTCGATGACTTCGTCGTTCGGGCCGAAGAACGTGCCCGCGTTCACCATGCCGAAGGGTGGGGAGTCGTAGTGGGCGCGGGCGATGGCCTTGCCGCCGAGGTTCTTGACGCGGATGGCGGCATCGTCGAGGTCCTTCACCTCGAGCGACATCATGAGCGGGCCCCGACCGGGGGCGGCGGTGCGGGCCTTCAACGTTCGTCCGGGCAGACCGATGTGCTGGATCAACTCCACGCGTCCCGCCGGCTGATCGCCTCGCTTGATGAGGTTGATCCTGTGCACCTTTGTGCCCTGGGGGAGGCCGTAGAAATCCCACAGGTGATCGACCACGCGGTCGTAGAGGCTTTCAAAACCCAGGCCCACGTAGAAGGCCTCCGAATGTCGGGCGTCCGCGACATGGATGGCCAGGGTCTGGGCTTCGGTGGTGTCGCGGCCGGGGCGAAGGGGACCGAGCGCCCTTTCGATCTCGCCGATGACCTGGAAGACCCCGAGCAGGGTGCCGTCGATATCCGCGCCCTGCGCGTCCCAGGCCGCGATGTTCTGCTCGACCTCCCAGTAGGTGGGCTTCAACTTGTCTCGCGCTCCGGCGCGGTTCAACATGTCCCAGGCCACATTCACGTCTCTCACCCGGAAGGTGACGGCGTGGGCGCCGAGGTCCTGGAATCGCGCGGGAGGGGACCAGACCGGGTCGCCCGAGGGCGTCCATTCGACCAGGCGCAACATGCCCGACTCCACCCCGGGGATGCCCATGACCGCGAAGCGGCCGGCGATGCCCGCGGGGATCCGCCACGCCGCCGAAAGCGCTTCGAACTCGACCCTGGTTCGCGAGATTTCCTCGAACCCGAACGCGTCGGCGTAAAACGCGATGGACCGGTCGAGGTCCGCGACGCCCAGGGTCACCAGCTTGATTTCGGAGAACATGCCCCTTAATCCTTTCATATCGGCTAGCATTCCGTCCCTCTTCGGCCCCGAACTTCCGGCGCTTGATGCGCGGTTCAGGGGCGCTTCCCCGAGGATTCGGCCCACCTTGCCGGATCACGGCCTTGGAAAACCCTGGTCCAAAGGGGAAACCCATTTCCGTAGGACCGTGAAAACACGGACTGTCGCCTTCAAACCTCCATGCCCGACTTCGACGCCCAACATCTTGCGCTGGCCCTGACGAATTACCTCGTCCTGCTCTTTTCGCTCTCGTTCCACGAGTCCGCCCATGCCTGGATGGCCCTGAAACTGGGCGACGACACCGCGGCGAGCCTGGGGCGCATCACCCTCAATCCGGTGCCCCACATCGATCCCTTCGGCACCATCCTCATGCCCCTGCTCCAGATCTTCGGCGGGTTCTCCCTGCTCGGGTGGGCCAAGCCCACGCCCTACGATCCTGGCCGGTTCCGGCGCGACGTTTCGCTCCGCCGCGGCCACATCTCGGTGGCGGTGGCGGGTCCGCTCTCGAATCTGATCCTCACCGTGTTCTTCACCATCCTGTTCGCGATCACCATCCACGCGGGTTACCCCAAAGAGTCCACGGAAGGGCTCGAGAACATCTTCAAGGCCGGGATCTTCATGAACGTCAGCCTGATGATCTTCAACCTGCTCCCCGTGCCTCCCCTCGACGGCTCCCACGTCGTATCGTGGTCCCTGCCGCGTCACCTCGGCGAGAAGTTCGACCATGTGGCGGAGAACTACGGCACCCTCATCCTCTTCGCCCTGTTCTTCTCCGGGCTGCTGGGCTGGCTGATGGGCCCGCCCCAGCAGGTGGTTCTCGCTCTGATCGAACGCGTGATTTTCTAGGTCATCGTCATAATGGAAACCAAACCGAAGCCTCGCATCCTCTCGGGCATGCGTCCCACGGGAGCCCTGCACCTCGGGCACCTGACCGGGGCCCTCGACAACTGGGTGCGCCTGCAGGACGCCTACGACTGTTTCTACAGCGTGGTCGACTACCACGCGCTCACCACCGAATACGAGGATCCCTCGGGCATCCGCGGCAACGTCATCGAGGTCGCCCTCGATTTCCTGGCCGCGGGCATCGACCCTGAAAAGTCCGCGGTCTTCATCCAGAGCCTCGTGCCCGAACACGCCGAGCTGCATCTGCTGCTTTCGATGACCACGCCCGTGTCGTGGCTCGAGCGCGTGCCGACCTACAAAGACGTGCAGCAGAACATGGCTCATCGCGATCTGGCGACCTACGGATTCCTCGGCTACCCGCTGCTCCAGACCGCCGACATCATCATCTACAAGGCAAACGCGGTTCCGGTGGGCGAAGACCAGGCGCCGCATATCGAGATCTCGCGCGAAATTGTGCGACGGTTCAACAACTTCTACGGGCCGGTGTTCCCCGAGCCCCAGACCCTGCTCACCCCGGTGCCGCGCACTCCCGGCACCGATGGTCGCAAGATGTCGAAGAGCTACAACAACTCCATCCAGCTCAAGGACACCGAACCGGAGATCCGGGCCAAGCTCAAGACCATGGTCACCGACCCCGCGCGCCAGCGGAAGACCGACAAGGGCGATCCCGCCAAGTGCCCGGTATTCGACCTGCACAAGGCCTTCTCCACCCAGGAGACCCGCGACTGGGCCACCGCAGGCTGCACCACCGCCTCCATCGGCTGCATCGAATGCAAGTCGAAGCTCGCCGACCACGTGGTGGCGCGCATCGAGCCCATGCGGCAGAAGCGGGCCGCCCTGGCCGAGAAGCCCGACACGGTCATGGACATCCTCAAGGACGGCAGCGCGCGCGCGCGCAAGGTCGCCCAGGCCACCATGGGCGAAGTCCATCAGGCGATGAAGATCGCGTACTGAGCCGATGTCCGAGTTGCCGAAAGACGAAACTGTGCCCCCGGTCGAGGAACCGGCCACCTCCGTGCCTGCCGTGGTGGAACCCGCCGAGGCTCCCGCACCCGACGCCAACAAGCTGGTGGCGCCCGCGGGATGGGAGCCCACGTTCCCCGACGATGCTCCCAAAATCCAGGTGAAGTTCGACATTCAGGACTTCGAGGGTCCGCTCGATCTACTGCTCCATCTGATCCGCAAGAATCAGATGGACATCAAGAACATCCCCATCGCCCCCATCACGCGCCAGTACATCGAGTACATCCGCCTGATGACCATCCTGAACCTCGAGGTCGCGGGCGAGTTCATGGTGATGGCCGCCACCCTCATCCACATCAAGTCCAAGATGCTGGTGCCGGTTTCGCCCAGCGAGGCCGAGGAAGAGGGCGAGGATCCGCGCGAGGCCCTCATCCAG
>JAGNNV010000309.1 GCA_017990495.1 Vicinamibacteria bacterium | reverse complement strand
CGGTCTAGTTGGGCGGATAGTCGTCGAAGGACAGCGTTCTTCCCAGGATCATCGAGGAGAAGAGGTCGCGCGCGATCCGATCGACCACGTCACGCATCTCAACCTCGGCCAGCCACGCTTTCGGAAGCGCCTCGGCCCCCAACATCGCGCCCAGCAGATTGCCGGTCAGGCTGCCGGTGCTGTCGCTATCGCCGCCGTGCAGCACCGAGCGCCACACGGCATCGCGAAAGCCCTCCTCGGTTGGCTCGGCGGTGAGGGCGCAGAGCAGAGCGATCCCAATCGCTTCTTCGCCTACCCATCCACCACCGAGGGCTTCGATGGTGACGTGAGACGGAGGGCCATCGGCGGCGAGGACATACACCCGCTTGATGACCGCCGCCATCTCTTCGTGCCCAGGTTCCGCGGCGAGAAGACCATCGGCGACGCGCATGGCGTCGCGCAGCCGCGAACCGCGCGCGACACCCCAGATCACGGCGGCGAAGTACGCCCCGGACAGATACCCGCTCGGATGCCCGTGTGTAAATCGCCCCGTGTCCGCGGCACACCTGAAGGCGCGCGCAACCTCTGGCAACGCCAACCCGATGGGCGCCGAGCGCATAACCGCCCCGCACCCCTTGCTGTCGTTCGCAGGCTGGGCCCGAGTGCCCGCAACCTCGGCGCGCAACGCGGCGAGGCAGGTGTTCCCGGGGGCGCGACGCACGTGCAGGCCACCCTGCTTGAACAGCCAGCCGTTACCCATCTCAGCGAAGATGCTGCTGGGAACGCGCTCCTGCGTGATCAACCAGCGCACGAGCGCCCGCTGGACGATCCCCTCCGCGCTGGAGTTTCCCCGGTCGATGTGACGTTGCCTGGCTCGGATCAAACCTTCGGCGACGAAGAGAGTCATCTGAGTGTCGTCGGAGAAAGCGTTGCGTCCGTTCGCGAAGCGGAGACTCGAGGGCGCGCCCAGCCCATAACGCGCCGCGAGCTTTTCACCGGGCCCTTCGAACTCGATGGGATAGCCCAGCGCATCGCCGATAGCTCCTCCGAGAAGGCAACCACGCACCGCGGACAATGAAGGCTGGTGCGCCGACGCTTCAGGCACGAAGCGAAACCCCGTTCGGCCGAAGGCCCGAACGAAGTCCTCCTGGCCCCGATTCTCAATCGCCCCTTCCCGAGTATCGCGAACAGCGCGGATGGCAGCGGCCGGATCGACGCCCGTGGCCACCAGCGCGCACGCGGCGATCAAGCCCGTTCGACCCAGCCCACCCTTACAGTGAATCACGACGTTCTCACGCCGATTCACCGCGGCCTCGAGCACGGCGATGACTGCCGCCTTCGCCAACTCAACCGATGGAACGCCCTGGTCGGGAAACGGGAAGCGCGCGACGCGCACCTTGCTGCCCTCAAACGCCTCCACCAGGTTCTCGATCTTCAGTTCGCGCAGTTCGTGATCTTCGATCAAAGACACCAGAACGTTGGTGAAGTAGTGGTGGGTCAACCGCTCGATATCCGCAGGGAGACTGCGCGCCCACGACCCCGTTGCGCCATGAGGCTGATGCTTCCCCGGCGCGAACGTCATCCCGATGAGGCCCCGAAAGGGCGCCACGTCATCGCCGAGGTAGTCGACCCGAATGGGATGCGACTGAGAAGTCTTGATCTTGTCCACCGTCAAACTGTACGCGAGGGTACGCACGGTTGAGGTCCGATCTGACGTGAACGCGGACGGGAATTGAGCTGACCCGCGCCGACACACCCGCGTCCTACACTGCCGCCAACATGAATGACTCCGGACTTGCGCGGCGAGCCGCCGGCAGAGCCGGTGCTGGAGATTCAGGGCAGAGTGATGTAGCAGCGCCGCATCATCGAGGCGAGCGCGTCGGTTGCGGAACCTAGAGGGGTCGCTGGCCGTCGGTGAACAGGTTCACATAGGGCTCATACCGATAACGTCGGTTACGCGTGAACCCGGTCATCTCCACCAGAATGCCAAGGGCCGCGAGTCTGGAAACGAGCGTATTGGCCGCCGCGTACGTGGTGCCGGTTATCTCCTTCACGTCCGCCACCGAAACGATGGGCCGGTTGAAGAGAGCCTCCAGAACCCGGTGACCGTTTCCGGCCGCGCGTCCCAGCTTGTCGGCGATCATCGAGCGGTGGCTCTCGCGAAGGGCAAGAATGCGCCGCGCGGTTTCGGTGGCCTCCGCTCCCACCTCGACTACGCCCTTCAAAAAGAACGCAAGCCAGCCCTCCCAATCGCCGTGATCACGGATCGCCTGAAGGCGGTCGTAATAGGCGCTTCGATGCCGCTTGAAGTAGTGCGAGAGATAAAGCACGGGCTTCTGGAGGATGTTCCGCTCCGTCAGCAAGAAGGTGATGAGCAACCGACCCACGCGACCGTTGCCATCGAGAAAGGGATGGATGGTCTCGAACTGAGCGTGCGCGAGTCCCACCTTGATCAGGAACGGCAGGCCGTCCTCGTGATGCAGGAAGACCTCGAGATTCCCCAGAAGATCCGGGATGTCCTGGTGGGGCGGAGGCACGAAGGCCGCCGACGCGAGTGTCGAACCGGCGGGGCCGATCCAGTTCTGGGAGCGCCGGAGTTCGCCCGGAGTGAGGTTGCCGCCGCGCGTTCCCTTCATGAGTTCGGCGTGGATCTCCTTGATCAGCCGGACCGACACCGGCAGATCAGCGAGGCGCGACAGGCCATGCCGCATGGCCGCGACATAGTTGATGACCTCGGCCACGTCGCGCGGTCTCTCGGCGCCGAGCAGGTCGGCCTCGGCTGCGAGCAGATCCTGCAGAGAACTCTGGGTTCCTTCGATCTGGCTCGAAAGAACGGCCTCCTTGCGGACGTACATGAAGACGAAGAGATCGGGATTCGGCAGGGTGAGAACCGAACCGTCCAGACGGCCGAGCGCGTGGTCAGCCTTGGAGAGGAGTGATTGCAGATCGCCCTCAACCCGGACCGGCGGCCGAGGAGGCAGGGGGGCGGGTATGAAGGCGCGATAACCCGAGGGCTGCGCCTGGTACCGACCTCCGCGGAGTTCCTTTGAGGTGACCATGATGATTGCTGGCTTTAGTATGGCGTCGCTTTAGCCCTTGTATTATAGGCTGCTTATAATAAGAGCCGCTGACTGACTCCATGTGCAAGCCAGCGAGGTACATCCGGGCATCCGGACCCACCTCAATTGTTGCGACGGTGTCGCAACAATTGGCTCACGGGAACGCAGCTGGCCTTGGGCCAGGTCGGGTTCACGTCAGGCGAGCCCGGCGGCATTCCGGCCCCGGGGGCTGCCCCCCTACGCAGCCAAGCGAGCGACTCGAAGCGTCTTGCGCAGTTTCTCAGCCCGCCAGAGGTCGTACTGCACCTGCTGATTGAGCCAGCTTTCAGCCGATGTCTTGAAGGCAATGGAAAGGCGCACGGCCATCTCAGGACTGATGCCGGCGCGGCCGTTCAGGATGGCGGAAAGCGTCTTCCGACTCACTCCAAGGCCGACCGCAGCATCGGTGACCGACAGTCCGAGTGGCTCGAGGCACAGGCTCCGAAGGATCTCACCGGGGTGGGGCGGGTTGTGCATCTGCATGGTGTGCCTCAATGGTAGTCCTCGTAGTCGACATCGACTGCATCTTTACCCGAGAACGCGAATGTGATTCGCCAGTTGCCACTCACCGAAACCGCGAATCGGCCTTTCTCGGCCCCCTTTAGAGGGTGCAACCGAAGCCCCGGCAAGTCCATATCCTGAGGAAGGCCTGCGACGTGGAGACGTCCCAGAATCAGCCGGAGCCGAACCTCATGCTCGGGCCGGATGCCAGACTTTGCTCCGGTGCCGAAGAACTTCATCAGGCCCTTGTGACGGAAGGCCCGAATCACAAAGGCATTGTAACCCGTTGGGTTACACTCCGCAAGGTGACGCCCATCGAGTCTTCGATGCAGACGAGTGTCGTGCGGTACCTCTTGGTCAATTGTTTCCGCAGCGCGGAGACAATCTGTTGATCTGGGGAGGCGCCGGCGAACCGGCTCAATTGTGCAATCAGCGCCTGCACAATGTTCTCCCGTCCTTGGCTGGAGGCGAGGCCACCGCCCGTAGATTTCTTGGGCTACGAGGTTCTTGGCTGTTCCTTGCCATGATTGAAGTCCCGAAGTTGGAGAGGTTCACGATCGAACAGGGCTTCCATCAGCCGGCCAGTCAGATTCGAGCCATCGAACCTGGGGGCCCCGCGCGGCGATGGTAGCCACCCGACCCGCCGGACAAGGTCCAATCGGCGC
>JAGNNV010000067.1 GCA_017990495.1 Vicinamibacteria bacterium | reverse complement strand
GCCTCTCCACCGCGCTCCTCCGGGTGAGGCCGAGGCTTATCGCCTGTTCCGCGGTGATCGGGGCGATCGAGCCTCCGATGGCGGGCATGAAGAGAGCCCTCTCCTCGCGGTTCAGCACCACGTCGAGAATCTCCTCGGCGTAGGCCCGGCGATCCTTGTGCGACCCGTCGATGTGGGTGCGCACGGCCAGGAGCGCCTTGGGGTCGCGGGTCAGGCCGAGCAGCAGAAGGATCCGCTCCCGGGTGTTTCGATGCGAGCCGATGAAGGCCTTGCGAAGTGTGTCTGTTCCCGCCGCGGCCTCGAGATCCCGCACTCGGAAAAGCGTGCCGATGGCTCGTTGGGCCTCGGCCCGGGCCAGGCTTTCGATCCGGTGTCGGTCCGCGGGATCGGTGGCCACGAACCGGGCGCGAGAGATGGCGCGCACCACTTCCTGTCGCACCGCGATGTCATCGATGTCGAGTCTGCTCAGCAGAAAGCGGATCACCTCTGTCGACTTGATCCGGCTGAGCGCCGACACCAGTCCTCGCCGGACGTCGCTGCGGCTCGTCTGCTCGAAGGCGGCGATCATCTGAGGAACGGCCATCTCGCCGGCCAGCGCGAGGGCGGCCCGCGCCGCACCGAGGACGCCGGGCAGAGTCACCCGGTCGATCAACAGGGGGAGCAATTCCGCCTGCCGCATCTGGCCCGCGGCGAAGAGGGCGAGACGGCGCACCGCGACGTCTTCATCGGCGATCAGGGTTTTGAGGACCGGAATCTCGGTGGCGCCGCCGGCGAGACGGAGCAGGCGTGCGGCGGCCGAGCGGTCGGAGGTCGCAGGCGAGGCCGCGAGGTTCTTCACCCCGGAAGTTCCCTCGGGCGCGTTCATGCGCAGCAGTCCGAGCAAAGCCCCTTCACGCAGAACCAGAGCCTCGCTCGACGAGTAGCGAATGAGTTCGGCCAGAGCCGCTCGACCTTCGACCGCGGCCAGGGCGCGCAGGGCCTGGGCACGCAACCCGTCCTCGGGTTCCACCTCGAGGCGCTCCCGAAGCGTCTTGGCGATGTCGTCCGGTTTGTGGATCTCGATGCGCTCGAGCGCGGCCCGCCGTACCGATTTCGCGGGATGATGCGCGAGGTCGGCGAGCATGGGATTAAGAGCGGCCGGGGAGTGGTCGCCCAGGATGTCGAGGGCAACCAGCGCGTCTTCCTCTGATCCGTTCCGCAGGGTCGAGCGCAGTGACTCGACCGCGGCCTCGTCATCGAAAGCAAACGCGATGTCCTCGATCCGTCCGCGCAGGGCGATGACGAGGGCCTTCACGTATTCCTCGGCGGCCGCGCGCGCGCTCCACAACCAGAAGACGAAGCAGGCGAGCAGGACCCACCCGAAACGCACTGGATCGGAATGGAAGACGGTGGTGAACAGGACCATCAGCGCGCTCGAGAGGGCGATGCCGGCCGGGTTCAGGATGGCATCCACCGCGATGGCCAGCGAGAGCCTTCGGTCCTTCGGTATCGGCTGATACAGGGTCTTGAGCGAAGGATTGTCGATGGGGTGCTTGAAGGTCTTGTAGATGCCCTGGTTGAGGACCACGAGCCAGAACACCGGGTCGGGGCCGAGGGCGAGCCCCCCCGCCACGAGAAGCAAAGTGGTGCAGACGACGTGCGCGCCGGGCAGGATCAGGAGACCGCGGTGCACGCCGATGGCCGAGAGCACCCGGCCGGACAGGAACACGCGGGTGATCAAAGAGGCGACCTGGGACACGCCCGAGAAGAGCGCGAAGAACGAGGCCACTTCCTTCGCGTCCGCGAAGCGCGTCTTCACCTGCTGCAGGAACGCGAAGTCGACGAGGTACTTCCCGAGGATTCCGCAGAACGCCACGATCAGCACGAAGCGCAGATAGGGGTCTTTGATCAGCGACCCCATGGAGGAGCGCGCGGCTTTCTCGGCCTGGGTCTGTTTGGGCGCGTCGTCCGCCGGAATCATGGGAAGCACGCGGCGGAGCAGGATCACGCACACGAACAGGGCCAGGGCGGAGAGAACGAGCAGGCTCGGCACCCCTCCAAAGTTGAGCAGCAGGGGGACGGAGAACGACCCCACGATGCGGGCGAGAACCTCGCCCGTGCCCACGAAGCCGAACAGGCGCTTGGCTTGTCGCAGATCGTAGAGGCGTCCCGCCACCGCCCAGTATTCGAGGTCGGTGAGGATGGACAAAACGCGATAGAAGACCATCGCGAAAAAGAAGAGCGAGGCGGCCTGGGTGAAGAACAAGGCGCCGCGGAGCGAGGCCACCACCACGAGGAGGCTCACCAGCGTGCCCGTCATCAGGTGGTCGAACGAGAGCCGATTCTGGAGCTTTGAGTAGGCGTATCCCGTGGCTGCGGAAAGTCCTGCGGCCGCCAGATACACCGACGGGAGGGCGGAAGCTCCGTACTGGCCCAGAAAGAGCGCCGACGCCGCGGTCTCGAAGAAGACCGTGCCGAAGCCCATGAAGGCGGAGTGGGCGAGCATCAGTGCGGCCCCGCGTTCTTCGGCGGGTTCGACGCCGAAGCGGGACCACGCGCTTTTCCGACTCGCGGGATTCATGGAAGACGGTGACATGGACGGGGAGACCTGAGACTAGCGGAAGGCCAAAAAAAAAGGGCGACCGGACCCTTTTGAAGGCCGGTCGCCGGGCGCTCGGATGTCCGAGCGGGGTGCGGAGTTAGTTCTGAGCGGGGGCGGCGGCGGCTTCAGGCGCGGCGACCGGAGCCGGGGTCATGCCAAGCTTGGCCATGAGTTCCTCGGCCGCGGTCTTGACCTGGCCGGCCTTGGAGACGGCGGTCATCATGTCGCCCGCGGTGAACGCGGTGGTGGCTTCGGTCCACATCGCGGTCGCGCCATCAAGCGAGACCTTGGCCGCTTCGACGCCAGCCTTGTCGAGACCGGCGGGGAGCTTCTTCGCCGCGCCGAGTTCCATCACCTTCTTGGTGATGTCGGCGACCATCGCGGGAAGCGTGCCTTCCATGGCCTTCCAGGATTCCATGAGCTCGGTCTTCTTGGCGCTGGCGGCCTGGGTGACGGCAGCGGCCTGAGCCGGGATGCCCTGAGCGCCTTCGAGAGCGCCCTTGTAGTCGCCGGCATCGAACTTGGACTTGGCCGCAGCGGCGGCGTCGGACAGCGCCTTGAACTGCTCGGGAACGAACTTCTCGCCTTCGGCGCGAGCGCCGGCAACGGCGGCATCGGCGGCGGTGATGGCGGACTGGGCAGGGCCCTTGCCGCAGGCAACGGCCGCGAAGGCCGCGAGGGTGATGAACGCAAAGGTCTTAATGTGACGCACTTCTTTTACTCTCTTTCAGTTACTGGTTTGGGCGGCCTTTTGGGATACTCAGGTCCTTCAAGCATGGCCGAAAAGCTGGTCAGGGCGGACGGCCACACGCCGTCCGCCCGCAATTTTAGCAGGCCCTGCCGCCTTTCGTCCGAAAACGGGCCATCGAAGCGCCTTATTCCCTGTGAACCCGGAGTGATACCGTGACGGATTCTGCATGATCAGCAAGATCGCGATTGTCGGAGCGAACGGCCTCGTGGGGCGCCACACCTTCGACATGTGTCGCCGTCAGGGTGTTTCGGTCGTGGGGATCGTCCGCTCCGAGAGCGGCGCGCGCCTGGTTGAGTCTTTCGGGGGAACGCCCGTCAGGGTCGCCGACCTTGGAAGGCCGGCGATGGCCACGCTCATTCCCGCGCTTTCCGGTTGTGATGGCCTTGTCTACACCGCCTCGGTTTCCACCGGCGCCGGCGCGGATCGAACGGATCCTTCCGGTCTCGTCAACGTGATGGCCGCTTGTCGCGAGCAAGGGGTCAAGCGCCTCGTGTTCCTGAGCGGCCTCGGCATCGCCCACTATGGAATGAACGTCCATTGCACCAATCCGTATTTCCTCGGCAAGATGGCCGGAGAGGTCGAGTTGTTCCGGTCGGGCCTTTCGGCCACGGTCTTCCGCCCCTCCTACATCCTTGGCGCAGGCGACGAGTTCCTGACCCCGCTCATGAGCCGGATCGACCGCGAGTCGGTCGTCGAGATCCCGGGCGATGGCGCGTACCGGCTGCAGCCGGTATCGGCGAGGGATGCCGCCCGCGCCATTCTCGGAGCGCTTGATCGGGATGACTTCGCGCCGCGCGTGGTCGACCTCGTCGGCCCGGAGACCTTGTCGTATCGATCGCTGGTGGGCCGCGTGGCGTCGATCATGGGCCGAACCGTTGAGATCACGGGACGTCCGATTGACCAGGTTCTTGCCCGCGCGCGCGAGTCCCGCTACCTCGGCATGACCGCGACCGACCTTGCGTGCCTGTTGTGTGATGAGGTCTCCGACGCGGGGGCGACCGAGAACCTCGCCGGCGGAACGCTGGAATCCCTCGACGCGATGATCAAGCGGATCCGGGGGGAGATCCTCGAGAGCGCCCCGGTCGCGCCATGAGTCCGCGCGTCCGCATCGCGATCGCTTCGGTTTCCCTATTCGTCCTGGCGATGCTCGTGCGCGGGCTTTACCTCGCCGACGGGCTGACCCTGCTGCACACACCCGAGCAGGACGGCTCGCGTATGGCCAGGCGCTACGACGACACCGCCATGACCATCCTGCGCGGCGAAGGCATCCTGTACCCGAAGGTATGGGACCCCGCGCGCACCGGCCTTGCTTCCCGACCCCCCGGTTACGGTCTGTTCCTCGCCTCGGTTTACGCGACGCTCGGTCGGAGTTTTCCGGTCGTCTCCGTGGCTCAGGATTTCCTGACTTCGCTGGCCGTGCTCATCGTCTTCGCCTTCGCCTATCGTCTGTACGGATTTCTCGCCGCGGTCCTGGCCGGAGGGCTGGTGGCGATTTCTCCCCACATCGCGGCCACCTCCAATCTCATCCTGGCCGATGCCGTGGCCTCGATTCCCCTGCTCCTCGCCTTCTTCGTGGCCTTGCCCGTGGTCCGGCGCCTGACCCCTCCCCGCGAGGAGGTGTGGCGCCTCGTCGCCATGGGAGCGCTCATCGGTATCGGCACCTGGATCCGGCCGAATGTGATTCTGCTCGGACCTTTCGCCGCCTTGTTTCTCTTCGTCCTTCTCGGGCGGAATCGTCGGGCTCTTCTCCTCTCGGGCGGAATGGCCCTCGTCTCGCTTCTCGTGGTCTCGCCCATCACGCTTCGCAATTGGCTGATCTTTGGTGAGTTCGTAGCCGTGAGCACCAACGGCGGCATCACGCTGTGGCAAGGAGTCGCCGATGCGGGTGGGCGGGAGTACGGAGCGCGGATGTGGGACAAGCAGGTCATCGCGGAAGAAGCCGAGCGTTATGGACGCCCGGACTACCTGCTCTGGTGGGCCGAGCCTGAGGGCATCACGCGCGACCGTGACCGCTATCGGCGCGCCACCGACGTGATCAAGGCCCGGCCCTTCTGGTACGCGCGAGCCATGGTGCGGCGCATGGGGATGATGCTGCTCTTCACGGATGGCCCCCCGCCGTTGTTGCCCACAGGCGCGGTGGTGAAACCGGCTCAACGCGACCTGCCACCACTGCCGCCCGCCCCCGAGGTGGACGTGGCCATCGATGAAGGCCGGTTCGCCGCCACCGCAGGCATGGCGTCCTTCCTGCGCGCTCCGCTCCGCCTCATCCATCAGGGCTGGTTCCTGGTTCCGCTCCTGATCCTGATCGGTGTGGTGTGGTCGCTCCGACAGGCCCCCGCACCCACCGTCTTGTGGCTGATCGTCCCGCTCTACTACCTCGTCTTCGAGTCACCCTTCCTCTATGAATGGCGGGTGGCTGTTCCGATGCAGTATTTCCTTCTCCCTTTCGCCGCCAAGACCCTGGCCGAAGCGGCGTCGCGCGTGCGTCCTACAGCGTAACCACGCCGCGAGGTGTGGCAAAGGTAGCGACGATGCGCGGTTCCGGCCCGGCCGCGATATCACCGCGCAGATCGAGGCACTCGAACGCGTCGCCCAGGGCCGCCTGCTCAGGGTGTTCGAAGGAAAGCGAGAGCAGAGTCAGGCCTCCTGGGGTTGACTGACCCGGGTGATGATCCGGTGATTCCCACTCAATCAAGAAGGGCAAAGCGCCCTCGAACGTTCCGCGCTCGGACTGTTGTGGAAAGGCGAGGGTCCAGGCGAGGCGGGTTCCATCGGGACGGATTCGCGCGCCCTGCCGGATCGGGGCGCTCGAAAAACCGGCGGGGAGGGCCGAGCCGAAGCGTGTGGTCAGATCGACGGCGCCGGCCGCCCAGGTGGCGATGCGCGGAGCGGGGAACGCGCGAAGTCCGGGGACGTAGAACGTCTCCACTCCGGGTTGCCCCGGATCAGGCGCGATGATCTCGACGTACTGACGCGGACCGAGCGAGGCCAAAGCGTTCCACGTGCCCAGACCCGGATGGGAACCCCCGAGGACAGCACGAACGCCCGTCCGCTCCTCCAGCCAGGCGATACCGCTTTCGATGGTGGCCGCGCCGATCAGCAGATGATCCAGGGCCTCCGCGGCGTCTCGCATCAGCGTGTGCTCTTCGGCTTGCGGAGAACCGGCGGTGATTTCAAAGCCAGATCGTCGAGGGTTTGGAGCGCGTACGGGAGGGTGAAGCCGTGGGTCCACCCGAAGACGCGGAGACCGTTCGTGGCCGACCACAAAGCGCGGTCGGCGGGCCGGGCCGAATCGGCGGGCAGATGGGAGGCCCTCTCGATGGCTATGGCGAGCTCGGCCTGATCGGCGTCCGGCGTGATGGCGAGGCGCAGGGGTTCCATCTTCAGAATGTCGAGACGCTTCTTCATCTCTTCGAGCATCCCCTGGTCGTGGGTCAGGTTGTAGCCCGCGACCAGCGCGCCGAGGCTCGAGAGGTAAGACTCCATCTGGTGATTGAGCGGGGGCACGTCGCGCACACGGCGGGCGTGACGGACGATTGCGTCTTCGAGGCGAACGCGCCAATCCGGGTCATCGTTGATGGAGAGAAAACGATCGACACCGCGGACCACGTAGTTGTGGGAGTAGCCATAGCGGTCCACCACCAGACTGTCGCCCTGATCTCGTTGTTGCGCGAGCAGGCGCTCGAGCCGCAGGTCGAGTTCGCGCTTGTACCGGGGGTCTTTGGTCGCGTTCCACACTTCGGTCAGGTTCCAGATCGAGAGATAGAGCCGCCGTCCGGTGAGGTCGTGTTCGCCGAAGATGGTGCGCAGGTGCATTTCACCGGTCTGGATGGCCATGTCGAGACCGCGGTGGTCGCCGGTCAGGTGATAGTCGGCGAGCCATCCCGCCACCCAGACATGAGCGGACAGTGTCTTCAGCCAGTGCTGGGCTCCGTGGCGGCGTCCCAGGCCTAGATATGGAGACCCCTCCTTATGGGCGAGGGACTTCCAGTAGTCCGTCGAGGTGTTCGTATCGCCTCTGTAGACGGGGGCTGCGGGCCAGTGGATGTTGTCGATGTCCATGCTGTGCCGCGAGAGCGCTTGCGCGGCGCGGGCGAAGCGCGTCTCTCCCGTGCGCATGAACTGGATCCACAGCAGAAGGTCCTCGGCCGGCTCGTTGTTTCCCCAGATGTCCCAGGTTCCCCGGGCCGGGTCGAAGCTCAGCTTGCCGTCGCCGTAATCCCACATGCCGTACCAGGGCACGAAGTTCTGGTTGTAGAGCCACCAGTCGAACTTGGTGTCGAGCGCTCGCTCGAGTTCGGGATGTTTGTCCTGTCGGGGAGCCATCGGCCCGAAGGCCCCGCTCGCCGCATACCAGCGCGGAGGAGCTGAGACCAGGGGGAGGTCGACGAGCGCGCGCGACGCGCGGACCGCGGCGCTGCCTTCGCTGCGCGCATGCAGAACGATGGAAAGCTCCGTGGTCTTGGCAAGACCGGTGGCTCCGTTCTCCATGGTCTCGACGCCTTCCTCGATCTCCGGTTTCAGCGAGTAGCGGGCGAACGACATGGGTTCGACCGAATCGGGCCAGATCGAAGCGGTGAGACGCTTGTGGGTCGGGTCCGCGGTGAAGGCCTTGGGATATTCCTGCAGGACATCCTTGAAGGCCGTGACCACGCCCACCGAGGCTCCCTCGAGGCCGAACCAGCCCGCGGCTCGCTCGCTCTGGTGGATCAATGCCGGTCCCTCTTTGAGCGTGGCCATGAAGCCGCCGATCCGGTCGCGGCCCACGGACTCAGGGACGGGAGGTTTGCGATCAGGCTTTGGCCCGGTCTGAAGCAGTGATACGGCCTCGACTCCGAGAGTCACTTCGGCGAGGTTGTCATTTCCGGCCTGCCACCAGGCCCCCTCGAGCGTGGAGGTTCGCGCCTTGATCACAGGTTCGGCGAGGATCAGGGTGAGGCCGGCTCCGGCAATCCGATCATTCGCCTGGAGGAACCCCTGGTCCTGGGGATCCTCGACGAGAAGGGTGGCGCCGCGAGTGGCGATGTGTGCGTGTTGCCCTTCCTGGGGCCGCCGCTTGTCGGGAACGCCGGTGTAGGTGAAAGTGTGCAGGACCTTGATCCATGGCCTGCCCGCCCACACGTGCAGTCGGGTGACGAACGGCGCCGGTCGATTGTCGGCTCGGTTGTATCGGTACTCGCCTTCGATGCGCAGAATTGCGTGGAGCGGTCCGCTGCCTTTTTCGATGGTGGTGAAAGTGACCACCGCGCGCGACTCGTCCCGACCGGAATCGTCGAGCAGATCGAGAAACGACCCGCGGCGTTCCGGTGACTTGAGGGCCGCGATCGTTCCGCTCTTGGTGATGAGTTCGGCGTTTTCGATGAAGCCGCCTTCGCCTCGGACCACTTTGAAGCGCAGCGCTCCGGTGTCAACGTCGAGGCCGCCTTGGGGCCGCTGCGAATTCACGATCCGCAGACTCCCTTTGATCGGCGCGCGACGTCGCACCGCGGGGCCGTATTCCAGGGTGTAGCCCTTCGAACCTTCGGTGAGGAAGTCGACCCAGATCCACTGAATGCTGCGATCCTGGGGAGCCCAACTCGTCACCTCCGTGATCTGCGAAGGCACTTCGCGCCCTCGATCATTCAGGATCCTGACGTGGTCGGGCGAGAGCAGAGCGCCTTTGGGGAAGGGCACGCCCATCGTCACGGGCGCGTCGTGGGTCACCCGGTCGACCTTGAGCGGGATCGAGGCGGCATCGGCGGGGGTCGTCCCGATGGTGGCCAGGGCGAGCAGGGCGACAGTGCGCATCGCTGGTAGGGGAAAGGCGGTTCGGCGCAATGGATCTCCTCGAAGGCTGGGACAAGGCCACCCCCGCCTGGGGGACCGACGCGTAGTGTCGCACGAAAAGAAAGAGGGCCTCCGAAGAGGCCCGGTACGTCTGATCAGATGTTGTTTGCCCAGCGAGAGGGAACCCTCCGTTCCCACCCGCCGGGGCTTCTTAGCCGCGTCAGCCAAGAGGCCGATTGGCGAATTGCCAATCGCTATTTACAAGTCGCGTGCCATGCCATTTCAGGTCACTCATCGTCACCCCGGGCTCTTAAGTGCAATATTTTCAATACCCGGTCGATCGGAAGGGTTATGGCGGGTTTGGATTGCGCGCTCGGAGAATTGGATTCCACGGTTTCCCTCGCGTGGGGTGGTGGTCGTACGATTCCCTCTGAGGTGCCATGGTGTTAAACGCCCGATCCCGAGAAGTCTGGTCCGATGCGCGGGTCAAAGTCTGGCCGGCCCCGGTGGTGATAGCGACCTTCCCCCGTTTCGCCGGCGATCGGGTGGCGGCCTTCGCGGGACGGGTGGGCGTGCGGGATGCGTCGGCCTTCGTGGCCTTCGTCACCGAGGGCGCCGAGTGCACCCTGACCGCGCCCGAGACCGCGTTTCAGGCCTGGCGGCTGCGTGGTCGGGCCACGGCAGTGGTGAATGGCCTGCGTGCTCTGACCATCGAGGCGAAGATGCCCGTGGACCTTGTAGGCTTCTTCTCGCCCCTGGCCGAGCGTCTGGCCGGGGCGCAGATACCGATCATTCCCCAGTGTGGTTTTCACACCGATCATGTCCTGATTCCCGAGAGCCGGCTTGAAGACGCGGTCCGCGTCATCGAGGGGCTCATCGCTGATGCCCGTAAGGAGGGTCCCTGATGCCGGTTGTCCTCACTCCCCAACAGCGCGAGGCTTTGCTCCTCGAGTACGAGAAGGGCGCGGTCACCATCCGAAATGCCTGGGAGACCGTCCCCGAGGACGCGGAGAAGTGGCGGCCCGGACCGGACAAGTGGTCGGCGCATGAGGTCATCATTCACTGCGCCGACTCCGAAACCTACGCGGCTACCCGCATCCGCCTGCTCGTGGCCGAGAAGGAACCGCTCATCGTGGGCTACGACCAGGCGGCGTGGGCGAAGATCTTCAACTATCACGCCCAGTCCACGGATCGCGCCCTGCGCACCATCGATGCGGTCCACACCGCCACCCTGCCTTTGCTTCGATCTCTCACCGAGGCGGACTGGGCCAAGGAGGGACGGCACACCGAGAGTGGCCCCTACACCGCGTCCGACTGGCTGAAGAGTTACGGCGAGCATCTTGCGAACCACGCGAAACAGATCGCGCGCAATCTCAAGGCCTTCCAGGTCTTATCGAGCAAAGGTTAAGGAACCCCGAATGTTCTTGAATGAAGAGGTCGCCGCGGAAATCAAGGAGCGTTTCTCCGAGATGTCCCACCCCGTCAAACTCGTGGTCTTTTCGCAGGCCCTCCAGCATCCGGAGTCCGAGGAGGTGAAGCGGCTGCTCGAGGAGCTCGCCGGTCTCGAACCCCGCCTCACCGTCGACTCGAAGAACTTCATCATCGACGAGGAATCCGCGCGCTCCCTCGGGGTGCATCACATCCCGGGCCTCGCCATTCTGCGCGCGGGTGAAGACGGCGGCCCCGACATCGACTACGGCGTCCGTTTCTTCGGACTGCCCATGCAGTACGACTTCGGCGTTCTCATCGACGGCATCGTCGACGTGTCGAAGGGCGAGAGCGGCCTCGAGCCCGCCACCCTCGAGGCCCTCCAGGCTTTGACCGCACCGGTGCACCTTCAGGTCTTCTCGACCCCCACCTGACCGTTTTGTCCCCGGGCCGTGCGCCTGGCCTATCGTTTCGCGATCGCAAGCGACAAGATCACCGCGGATGGGGTGGAAGTCACGGGCTTCCCGGACCTCGCCCGCCGCTACCGCGTGTCCTCCGTGCCCAAGACCGTGGTGGGGGAAAGTGAGGAATTCGTGGGCGCCCAGCCGGAGGCGGCCCTCCTTCAGCACGTCCTCAAAGCGGCGGGAACCACGGCCGCGAGCTAGCCGACCGCGGTCGCCTACCGCCGATTTCCGCTCGCCGAAGCGCTGTCTCGGCGCGTGCTATATTCAAAAACCTTCGACTATGGTTCAGTTCAACTTTGCAGAGAAGACGATCAAGGCCAAGGTTGTCTATTACGGTCCCGCGAAGTCCGGCAAGACCACGAACCTCGAGCAGATCCACCGCCTGACCGACCCGGCCGGGGCCAACAGCCTGGTGTCGCTGAACACCGCACAGGATCGCACCCTCTTCTTCGACCTCCTCCCGATTTCTCTTGGTCAGGTCTCGGGCTACGAGTTCAAGATCCAGGTCTACACCGTGCCCGGCCAGGTGCAGTACAACGCCACGCGTCGCGTGGTGCTGGCCGGAGCCGACGCCATCGTCTTCGTGGCCGACTCCCGCAAGTCGATGGCCAAGGAAAACATCGCGGCCTTCGAAAACATGAAGGTGAACCTGCTGGCCAACCGCCTGGTTCCCGAGAAGGTTCCCCTCGTGCTTCAGTACAACAAGCGCGACATGCCCGACATCGATACCGAAGCCGAGCTGAACCGCCAGATCAACGCCTGGGGTCGCAAGGCATATCCGGGCGTTGCCGCCAACGGCGATGGCGTGCTCGAAACCTTCGGGGCCGCGGCCCAGGAGATGCTTCAGTCGATCGCGATCAAGTACAACCTGAAGGACAAGGGTCTTGATCCCGCTGCCGTGCCCGAACTCGTGTCGGCCGCCCTTCGCGCGCTCGCGGGCAAGGCCGAAGACGCCGCGGCCAAGGCCCCGCCCAAGCCCATGGGCCCCGGGGGCAAACCCGCGTCGATCTCGCCTTCGAAGATCACCGTCACCCAGGCCCAGACCGCCGATCAGAACGCATCCCTCCAAGGCGGCGCCGATGGCGGCGGCCTCGTCATCGAGGAACTTCTGCAGAAGGCCATCAAGTCGAACGTCGACATGGCCGAGGTTCTTTCAAGCGTGGTGCAGGCGATCAACGGCGGCCTCTCCGCCATCCTCTCCCACGCCGATCTCGCTCTCCTCTATAAGGAAGACATCAAGCGCAACGCGGCCATCGCCGCGATCAAGCGCGAGGCCGATCTCACCCAGCGTCGGGTGCAAGCCATCTCCACCGGTGGGGCCCTGCCGCCCTCCTCGCCCCCCGTGGCCGGCCCCGCCACCCGTCTGGCCCAGCAGGTGAGCGCGCAAAGGCAATCCGGCTCGCCCCTGCCTCCGCCAAAAGCGGTGAACACCGATTCTTCGCCCCTGCCTCCTCCGCCTTCGGTTTCACCCGCGTCCAGCGGAGGCAACGCTTCGGCGCTCGAGGCCATGCTGAAAGAGGGCGTCCGTCTCGCCCAGGCCGGCCTCGCGGCCGCCGGCGGCACGGTGGAGTTCGCTCAGATCTCGGGTGATCCTCCCTTGTGTCCCCCCGCGCACGTCTCCAAGTTGTTGAAGGCGGCGGTCGAAGGCGCGGCGGCCCTTGCCCCCTCGGCCAAAATCAGCGTCCGCTCTGAGAAGAAGCCGGTCCTGCTCAAGAGCCGCGACGGATCGGAAACCCGCAAGGATTTCCTGATGCTGATGGTGGGTCAGGCCGCGCTCATCCCCGTGGAAGAGCAGAAGAAGATTCCCATGGGCTCGGGCGAAGGCGCTTTGGGCGAGGCTGGGAAGCTGGTCCGCGAAGTGGGCGGTTTCACTCGCTTCGCTCCCACCGCCGCCGGCGGCACCGAGGCCCGGTTCTTCCTGCCGATGTAGAAGTTCAGGGGGCCGCCGCCTGCTCCGCGGCCCCAGTGTGAGCCGCTAGGCCGAAACCGCTTTCAGGCCTTCCGCCACCGCCTCGGCGGTGATGTCCCAGTTGTCGCGGTCGAAGACCTTAAGGCCGTCCTTGAAGAAGATGATCTGGGGCGACTCATGCTCGATGCCGGTCATCGTCGCTACGTGATCACTGGCCGGACGCGACTCGACGACCTTGATGATCCCGAGCTTCAGATCCTCCCGGGGATCGAGCAGGGCCTTCACGTGCACGAAGGTCTCCGGCGTCTTGTGGCAGAGGCCGGCTTTCAAGATCACGGCGGTGGGGTTTTCCTTGAGGAAGGCGTCGACCTCGGCGGGTGAGGTAAGGAAGGAAGTGCGGTCAGAAAGGGGCATGAAGAAAGTGTAGTTCGGGGCTCCGCGCCGACCTCAATTCGCGGATCGTTCCTTTCAACGCCTGGGACTGCGGGCGGCGCGGAACAGCTCCTCCGCCGACTGCAACGTGAGGTTACGCAAGCGCGGCGGATAACTGGCGGGAAGTCCCTTCAGGAAGGCCCGCACCGTATCCGCAATGTCTTTCGACTGGTGGCCGCCGAGGGTGGCGTCCAGCCAGCGCTTGGGGAAGAAGATATCGCCCGTCTTCTGAAGGTCCACGAGCATTTCGAGGCTCGGCCGCACGTAGCCCGCCGACTCCGCAGCCCGCAGGGGATGGTGCAGGTAGGTGAGGCCTTCGAGAACCCAGGGCTCTCGGCGCCGGTTCGCCACCTCGCGCAAGGACGCAAACCATCGGTCGCGCTCGGATCGATCTGCAGACAACGCGGGCATCACGAATCCAAAGCGGGCGCGTCGGTCGGGGTTCTCGATGCGCGACAACTGGGTGTTCAGGATGTGGCTCGCGCGATCAGGGCTCCGCACCGCCAGATCAAGGGCCAGGGCGGTGTAGTCCGTTTCGGCGAGGGGCAGTCCCGCGACGGATTCCTTCTTCTCCCAGATCTGTTCCAGCCACAGGAGCGTCCCTGGCGTCACCGCGGTCTGCCGCAAGGCGCCAAACCAGGCGGCCTTCCGGCTGGCAGTCTCGGCTCGGGAGAGGCCGTCGCGAAGGACGGCCTCGTACTGCTTCGCGTGCGCGGCGCGACCGGCCGTCCCCATGAATCGCCACCACGTGCTCGACGAGTAGCCGAGCACGCGCGAGATCATCTGCTCGTCGCTTTCGGCGGGCAGAGCGCGGAACGCGAGGTCGAGAAACGCTTCCGGCGTCACGTGGCCGTCAAGCAGTGCGTCCCATATCGTGACCCAGGCGCTGCCGCGGGTCAGGGGATCGGCGACGTCTGGAAGATTCGCCATCAGCCAGGCAAGCGTGGTCTTGTCGAGCGTGAACCCGCCGTAGGCCCAGCCCGCACCGTTCGGCAGCACGTAGCGAGGAGCCTTCGCGCCGGTCATCTGCGGCACCTCGACCTCGCGACCCGTCATTTCGACGGTGAGAATCCTCTCGGAGGCGGGATCGCCGATGGCCACGCGCAGCTGTTGCGGCCAAACGCGGCTGCGCTTCCAGGAATCGCTCTGTCGAAACGCGAGCCGCGCCACTTGGCCGTCCTTGATATCGAGAACGGTTTCGATCGCCGGCCGTCCGGGCTCTTCGACCCAGGCCCGGCTCCAGCGTACGAGATCCACCGGCGTGCGCGCATCGAGCAGGCCGATCAGGTCCGCCCATGTCGCGTTGCCGAAGGCGTGCGCCTTCAAGTAGTCGCGAAGCCCTTCGCGGAAACTCTCTTCGCCGAGCAGCGCCTCGAGGTGGCGCATGATGATCGGCGCCTTCTGGTAAATGATCGCGCCATACATGCCGCCGGCTTCGTTCAGGTTGTCGAGCGGCTGACGGATCGGATTGGCGCCCGGCGTGCGATCGACTTCATAGGCTGCCGGATAGTGCGAGAGCAGGAAACGCAGTTCGTGGTTAACGGTCGGGAACGAAGGGTTGACGATCTTGGCCGCCATGAAGTTGGCGAAGACTTCCTTCATCCATACGTCGTTGAACCAGCGCATGGTGACGAGATCCCCGAACCACATGTGGGCCACTTCGTGGGCGATCACCGACGCCCGGCCGAGCTGCTGGTTCTGGGTGGCTGACTCGTCGAGCAGAAGACCGGGCGCGTTGTAGAGGATCTTGCCCGCGTGCTCCATGCCGCCGAACTGGAACGAGGGGATGGCGACGAAGTCGAACTTGCCGAAGGCGTAGGGAATGGCGGTGTAGTGCTCCAGGAACTCGAGAGCGCGGGCGTGCAGATCGAAGATCGCTTCCCGATTGCGCGCGACCTTGCCGGTGTCGGTCTCGCGGTGGAACATCCGGAAGGTCCGGCCGTTTCGCTCGGCCATCTCGATCTTGAAGTCGCCGGCGATGAACGCGACGAGATAGGTCGGCAGTGGCTCGGTTTCCGCGAAGGTGACGGTGACCCGGTCGCCCAGGGTCTCTCGCGACAACTCCGCGCCATTGGCGGCCGATTGCCATTTGGCCGGATGCTCCAGTTTCAACGTCCACCGTCCCTTGAGATCGGGCTGATCGAACACCGGGAGGGCCAGCCGCGCCCGCGCGGGAACGAAGAGGGTGTAGAGAAAGTCGGCGCTGCGGTTGAGCGAGGCGTCGCCGGCGTGGAATGCGATGCGGATCTCGTTGGCGCCCTGGGTGAGCGACTGCGCCGGCACCACGATGTGGCCGTTCATGTAGTCGAAGGCTGCGGGTTTGCCATTCGCCTCGACCGACTTGACGTGCTCGCGACTGGTCTCGAAGTCGAAGACCAGCGGCGATGAGGCTTCCTTGAGCTGAAAGCGCACGACGATGACGCCTTCAAGCGGCGACCCCAGCGAATCGGGAATCGACAGCGAGAGTTCGTAGCGAAGTCCGCTGATGGTGGCGGCACGACGAGTTGCGATCTCGAGCGGAACGCCCGGGCCGGGAGCAGTGACCTGAGCGAAGGCCGTGGTGGCAGTGAGGGCCAGTCCGGCCAGGGTCGATAGGGCGCGCATGGTGGCGCGGATTGTAGATCCCGGGGATAGAAGCCAATAGACTGGCGCCAAAGCCCGTGCTTTCCGAAGGAGATTCCATGCGTCCCTTG
>JAGNNV010000308.1 GCA_017990495.1 Vicinamibacteria bacterium | reverse complement strand
CACAACCTGAAGATGGTGGCCGATTTCCGCGCCCTGCGCGACGACCTGGCCAAACAGACGGAAAAGGAACTGCGGGTCCAGATGCAGTTCATCTTCTAGAGGTCACTCCGATGAAACGACTCCTCGCTGTTCTCGCCCTTCTCGCTCTTCTCGTCCCCAACTCCGGCGACGCCCCCACCGCCGCGCCCGGCGTGGTCGGGGCCGCGGTGATCCGCTCGATGGCGGAATCCCCGGAAGTTCCGGTGATTGTCTTCTTCGACGCCGCCGTTGGTCTGCCCCTGACCGACCTCGGAGCCCGGTCGAAGGCCATCGCCTCAACCCGGGACGGCGTCCTCGACCAGATCACTCCCCAGGAGTTCCGGGTCACCGCCACTTTCGCGAATATCTCGGCGGTGAGCGGTTTCGTCACCTTCGAGGGCCTCAAGAAACTCGCGCGCGACTATCGCGTTCAGCGCATCGACTTCGACATCCCCGGCCAGATGGCCCTCGCCGAGAGCACCGATCTCGTCCACGCCCGCGAAGTGCAGTCGGCGGGGATCACCGGCCAGGGCGCCACGGTCGCGGTTCTCGATACCGGAATCGACAGCGACCATCCTGATCTTGCCGACGACATTGTGGCCCAGCGGTGTTTCTGCGCCAACGCCGATGGCTCGGGCTGTTGCCCCGGCGGAGGCATCGAGGGCGCGTCGGCCGAAGATGAACAGGGACACGGCACCCATGTCTCCGGCATCATCACCGGGGGCGGCCGAGTGGCTCCTCGCGGGATGGCGCCCGATGCGGATCTCGTGGCCGTCCGTGTTCTCGATCGCACCGGCGCCGCGTCGTCGGGCACGCAGTTCCTGAAGTCGTTCGACTGGATCCTCTCGTCGCAGCCTGCCGTCCGCGTGGTGAATGCCTCGCTCACCTTCGGCAGCTTCGCCGGCACCTGCGACACCGCTTCCGCCCTGACCATGGCCCTTGCCCAGGCGGTGAACACGCTTCGCGCCCGCGGGACCCTTACCGTGGCCTCCGCGGGGAACAACGCCAACAAATCGGAGATCGGCGCTCCCGCGTGTATCTCCTCGGCCATCGCCGTGGGCGCCGTTTACGACGGCAACGTGGGCACCATCAGCTTCGGCTGCACCGACGGCTCCACCACCGCGGACAAGATCACCTGCTTCTCGAACAGCAGCAGCGCCATCGACCTGCTCGCCCCCGGCGCGGCCATCGCTGCCTCGGGCATGGGCGGCGATGTGGCGGGCTTCGCGGGCACCTCCCAGGCGGCTCCCCACGTGGCCGGAGCCCTCGCCTTGCTTCTGCAGGCGAATCCGGCCGCCACCGCCGATCAGCTCGAGGGCGCGCTCAAGTCGTCGGGTCAGCCCCTCACCGACACCAACGGCATTACCTCACCACGCATCGAGGTTCGCTCCGCGGTCGACGTCATCAAACGGTAATCAGCGCGTCAACTTCCGGTACTTGATGCGGTGGGGCTGGTCGGCCTCGGCGCCAATGCGGCGCTTGAGGTCGGCCTCGTAGTCCTGGTAGTTGCCTTCGAACCACACCACCTGGCTGTCGCCTTCGAAAGCCATGATGTGGGTGGCGATGCGGTCGAGGAACCAGCGGTCATGTGAGACCACCACCGCGCAGCCCGCGAAGTTCACCAGCGCCTCTTCGAGCGCGCGCAGGGTGTCGACGTCGAGGTCGTTGGTTGGTTCGTCGAAGAGCAGCACGTTGCCCCCGCTCTTGAGGAGCTTGGCGAGCTGGAGGCGATTGCGTTCGCCGCCCGAGAGATCCCGCACCTTCTTCTGCTGGTCGGGTCCGCGGAAACCGAAAGACGCGCAGTAGGCGCGTGAGTTCATCTCGCGTTTGCCCACGAGAACGAGGTCTTTTCCACCGTCCGAGATCTCTTCCCACACGTTGAACTCGCCATTCAGGGCTTCGCGCGACTGGTCGACGTACGAGAGCGCCACGCTGTCGCCGATCTTCAATGTGCCCGCGTCCGGAGTTTCCTGGCCCATGATCATGCGGAAGAGCGTGGTCTTGCCCGCGCCGTTGGGACCGATGATGCCCACGATGCCGCCGCGGGGGAGGTTGAAGTTGAGATCGTCCATCAGCAGGTTGTCGCCGTAGGCCTTCTTCAGGCCCTTGGCTTCGATCACCAGATCGCCGAGGCGGGGCCCGGGCGGAATGGTGATTTCACGGCGGTTGTCCTGACGCTCGCTCGCCTGCTCTTCGGCGAGGAGTTCTTCGTAGTGAGCCAGACGCGCCTTGCCCTTGGCCTGCCGGGCCCGGGGAGCCATGCGGATCCACTCGAGTTCGCGATCGAGAGTCTTCTGCCGGGTGCTCGTTTCCTTCTCTTCAAGGGCCAGGCGGTTCTTCTTCTGCTCGAGCCAGCTCGAGTAGTTGCCTTCCCAGGGGATGCCCTGGCCGCGGTCGAGTTCGAGGATCCAGCCGGCCACGTTGTCCAGGAAATAGCGGTCATGGGTGACGGCGACGACCGTGCCCTTGTACTCCTTGAGATGGCGCTCGAGCCAGGCCACCGATTCGGCGTCCAGATGGTTCGTGGGTTCGTCGAGAAGGAGAAGGTCCGGTGCATCGAGGAGCAGGCGGCACAAGGCCACCCGGCGCTTCTCGCCACCCGAGAGGTTGGTGACCTCTGCGTCGCCCGGGGGCAGGCGCAGTGCGTCCATCGCCATGTCGAGGTGAGTGTCGAGGTTCCACAGGTCCTGCGAATCGATGAGGTCCTGAAGCCGCGAGAACTCATCTGCGGTTTCGTCGGCGTAGTTCGCCGCGAGTTCGTCGTAGCGGGTCAGGATCTTACGTTTGGCCGCGACCGCCATCTCCACGTTCTCGCGCACGTTCTTGGTGGCGTCGAGCACGGGCTCCTGGGGCAGAAAACCGACTTTCACCCCCTGGGCTGCGAAGGCCTCGCCCGCGAAGTTCTTGTCTTCACCGGCCATGATGCGGAGCAGGGTCGATTTTCCCGCGCCGTTCGACCCGAGGACGCCGATCTTGGCCCCCGGATAAAACGACAACCAGATTCCCTTGAGAAGCTCTTTGCCCTGCGGGGTCACTTTCCGCAGGTCCTTCATTGTGAACATGTACTGGGCGGCCACGGGTTCAGATCTCCTCAATCAGGCAGAGGGCCGATCCCCAGGATCGGCCAGCCCGCGATACTCTCACATTCTCCCCGAAACCTCTCCCGCGACGGCCCGGCTTCCAAAGCAAAGACTCGATTGACCACCCACGAATTCCTCCTCCGTACCAAGGTTCCAACCAGCGCTTCGAACCTTTTCGCCTGGCATATGCGACGGGGGGCCTTCGAGCGCCTGGCTCCCCCTTGGGAGGTTCCGATCGTGCTCTCTCCCTTCGCGCCCCCCGCGCCGGGCGGGCGGGTGGAACTGCGTGTCCCCGTGGCCCCGGGTTTGCGCCTTCCCTGGATTTCTCAGTTCGCGGAGGTCGTTGAGGGGGATCGGTTCCGCGATATTCAGGTCAAAGGACCCTTCGCATCGTTCGATCACACCCATCGATTCGAATCGGTGAGCGATCACGAGTGCGTCATGGAGGACAAGATCCAATACTCGCTGCCCGTCGGGAGCCTCGGCGATTTCTTCGGCGCCTCGCTCGTGAAGAGGAAGCTCGAGGCCATGTTCCGCTACCGACATCGGGTTCTGGTGGGCGACATCGCCGCTCACGCCCGGGTCGCGCGGGGGCCGATGCGGGTTCTGGTCACGGGCGCGACCGGTCTGGTGGGACGCGCTCTGTGCGCGTTTCTGGAAACCGGTGGGCACGAGGTCTTCCGGCTCACGCGGCGCCCGGCTCGCCATCAGGGCGAGATCCAGTTCGATCCCGAGAAAGGCGCGGCCCACCCTTCGGAGATGGAAGGCTTCGACGCGGTCATCCATCTGGCCGGCGACCCCATCGCGAAGGGGCGGTGGACCGAAGCGAAAAAGAAACTCATCCGCGACTCACGCGTGCCCTTCACCCGCAGGCTGGCCGAAACCCTGGCCGCCTTGCGCCGACCGCCCGCGGTGTTCATCTCCGCCTCGGCCACCGGCTACTACGGAGACCGCGGCGATCGTGTGCTGCGCGAGTCGGACGGCCCGGGCGAAGGATTCCTTCCCGAGGTCTGCCTTCAGTGGGAGGGGGCCACGGACGCCGCGGCCCAGGCGGGAATTCGTGTGGTTCATCTGCGCACCGGCCTCGTTCTCACGCCGGACGGCGGCGCCCTCGAGCCCATGATCCTGCCCTTCAGTCTCGGGCTCGGTGGTCCGCTGGGGCACGGAGGGCAATGGTGGAGTTTTATCG
>JAGNNV010000066.1 GCA_017990495.1 Vicinamibacteria bacterium | reverse complement strand
GCAAGCGACGCGGCCAGTACGCCGAGCGTGGCGGCCTCTTCATCCCCATGGTCTACCGCATGGATGTGAGCCTCACCCAGGAACTCTTCAAGGACCTGGGCGGCAAGCGCCATGGCCTCGAGATCCGGGCCGACGTGGTCAATTTCATGAACCTGCTGAACAGTGATTGGGGTGTGGGCAAGCGCACGGTGAGCAACCAGCCGCTCATCCCTGCCTCCACTGCTCAGGGCGGCTCGATCAGCGCTTCCGGCGCCCCCCAGTACACCCTCCGGCAGTTCAACGGCGCGCTGATGAGCAAGTCGTTCGAGCCCTCCGCGACCATCGCCGACGTCTACCGCCTCCAGTTGACGCTGAAGTACAGCTTCAAATAAGCGGATCGCCGCGGCGGGGACCTTTCGGGGTTCCTGCGGCCAAAGGCCGGACGAGAGATCGTCCGGCCTTTTTTTGTCTACCGTCGTTAACCGCGATTTGCCTTTGATCCGGCGCGCCCCAGCCCTTAAAGTCCGGCCAGCGTGGCGGCCCGCCCGGTCGCACGGAAACATCTAAGGGAAACAGCATGAAGAACATTTTGAGCAACTGGCGGAGGGTGGCTCTCGCCATGGCCCTCCTGCTGAGCATGAACGGCCTCGCCGCGGCGCAGGTCACCACCGGCGCAATCACCGGCGCGGTGGTTGACGAGTCCGGAGGCACTCTCCCCGGGGCCAGCGTCACCGCAACCCACGAGCAGACCGGAGCGCGCTTCAGCGCCGTCACCGGCACCGACGGCCGCTACCTCGTCCTGAACGTTCCCGCGGGCGGCCCCTACTCCGTCAGCGTCAGCATGCCGGGATTCCGGGATGCGAAGAAGACGGGTGTGGTGGTTCCCCTCGGCGACAGCGCCAACGTTCCCTTCCGCGTGGTCATCCAGACGATGACCGAGACCGTGGAAGTGGTGGCGGAACGCAGCATCATCTCCCCCACCGCAAGCGGCGCGGCCTCGAACGTCAGCCAGGAGACCATCGCGTCAATGCCCACCATCAGCCGAGGTCTCGAAGACTTCGCGCGCCTGTCCCCCTACTTCGTATCCTCCGGCGGCGGCCAGGGCGACGGCGCGAGCGCGCTCTCCGTGGCCGGCCGCAACAGCAAGTACAACAACGTGCAGATCGACGGCGCGGTCAACAACGACCTGTTCGGCCTCTCCGACTCCGGCACCCCCGGCGGCCAGACCGAGACCCAGCCCATCAGCCTCGACGCGGTCCAGGAACTCCAGCTCGTGGTCTCGCCCTATGACGTCCGCCAGGGCGGGTTCGCCGGCGGAGGCCTGAACGCCGTGACCAAGAGCGGCACCAACACGTTCCGCGGCACCGCCTTCTACTACTTCCGCAACCGCGACCTCGCGGGTCCTGGGCCCTGCCCGGCGAATCCCAACGTCACCTGCGCCTCCGACGACGCGCGCAAGCTCTCCGAATTCTCCGACAAGCAGTTCGGAGGCAACATCGGCGGCCCCATCATCAAGAACAAGGCGTTCTTCTTCGTCAACGTCGACATCGGCCGCCGCAAACAGCCGACCGGCTTCTCCGCCGACGGCTCCACCGGTACCAACTGGGTCGCCCTTGGCGCCGCCCGTCCGGCGGGCCTTGCGCAAATCCTCTCGATCGCTCAGAGCAAGTACGGCTACAACCCCGGCCCCACCAACGAATTCGTGCGCGAGATCCCGAGCGACAAGGTCATCGCCAAGATCGACTTCACTCTGAACGATCGCCATCGCCTGACCTTCCGCCACAACTATGTGAAGGGCTCAAACGACATCGGCACTCCGAACAACAACCAGTTCCGCATGCCCGACGCGATCTACAAGATCCGCAGCAAGACCAATTCGTCGGTGGTTCAACTGAACTCCACCTTCGGCAGCGCGGTCAACGAACTTCGCCTCGCCTACACCACGGTGCGCGATCAGCGTGACGGCAGCACGAAGTTCCCGGCCATGCGCGTGGACATCGACGCCACCACCAGCGTGATCTTCGGCCGCGAGACCTTCTCCACCGCGAACGAACTGGACCAGGACGTGATCGAGCTGACCAACGACTTCACCATTCCCAAGGGCAAGCACCTCATCACCATCGGCACCCACAACGAGTTCTTCAAGTTCCGGAACCTCTTCATCCGCGACAACTTCGGCTCGTACCGCTTCAGCAGCATCGCGAACTTCGAAGCCGGCCTCGCCCAGCAGTACGACTACAGTTTCTCGGCCACGTCGAATCCGAAGCAGGCCGCGGCCTTCAAGGTGAACCAGATTGGCTTCTACATCGGTGACCTGTTCCGCGCCACCCCGCGGCTCACCCTGAACTTCGGCATCCGTATCGACGTGCCCCGCTTCCCCGACAAGCCCACCGCGAACCCCGCGGCCCAGGCCGCCTTCGGTTACGCCACCAACGTCGTCCCCGGTCCCTCGATGCCCTCTCCCCGGTTCGGCTTCAACTACGACATCGGCGGCGCTTCCAAGCAGCAGCTCCGCGGCGGCATCGGCATCTTCGCCGGCCGCACTCCGTATGTCTGGCTTTCGAACCAGTACGGGAACACCGGCATCGAGTTCACCCGCATCGGCGCTGGGTTCAACACCAACAACCGGATTCCTTTCGTCGCCAATCCCGATGCTCAACCCAAGACCGTCACCGGCGCGTCCTCGGGCGCTTTCACCAATGAAGTCGACTTCGTGGATCCGGACTACCAGTACCCGCAGGTGGCCCGCGCCACCCTCGGCTACGACCGCGATCTCGGCTTCCTCGGCCTCGTGGCCACGGTCGAAGGCGTCTACTCGAAGAGCCTCAAGGACATCGCGTACCAGAACCTGAACTTCGTGAAGGGGCCGAACACCCGCCCCGACGGCCGCCCGATCTTCGTCCGCGCCAACTCGTCGTTCTCCGACCTGATCCTCCTCACCGACACCTCCGAGGGCTACGCGTACAACGTCAACGCCAAGGTCGAGCGTCCGTTCCGCAACGGCTGGTCGGCGCTGCTCGGCTACTCCTACGGTGATTCTTACTCGGTGAACGACGGAACCTCCTCGCAGGCCGCCTCCAACTGGGGCAACGCCTACACCCGCGGAGACCCGAACGACGTCGAGACGATGCGTTCGCGCTTCGCCGCCGGACATCGCATCCAGGCCGCGGTTTCGCGCGACTTCAAGCTCGGCAACACCATGAACCTGCAGCTCTCCGCCTACTACGACGGCGCGTCGGGACGGCCGTACCATTTCACCATCCCCAGCGACTTCAACGGCGACGGCCGCACCACCAACGATCTCTTCTACGTTCCCAGGAACGCGGACGAGGTGGTGGTCATCAACGGCACGTGGGACCAGCTGAACGCCTACATCGAAGCCGACCCCGGCCTGCGCAACGCTCGCGGAACGATCATGAAGAAGCATGCCGCCTGGGGCCCGTGGGTCAACGGCCTCGACCTCTCCTCGATCCTCGGCTTCAACGTGGCCGGGCGCAAGGTGGAACTCCGGGCCGACGTACGGAACCTCCTCAACCTGATCAGCAAGGACTGGGGTGTGGTCGACTTCGCGACGTTCGGCGATCTCGCTCCCATCCCCATCACCATCGCGTCGAATGGGAAGATGCAGTACAACCTCGCGACCATCAACTCGGCGACCTACATCAAGTACGACCGGGACAACCTGCGGTCGCGCTGGACGGCGCAGCTTTCGGCTCGCGTCCGCTTCTAGCCGTAAGCGTCCAAAAACGGACACCTGGGGTCGCCCTTTCGGGGGCGGCCCCTTTTGCTTTCCGAGGCAAGTTTCTGAAGGACAGGGACTTCAGGGGGGCTTTCCACAGGTTTTGTTGAACGGCGCGGATCTTTCATAGGAGATCTGACGTCTAGTGATGTGAGGGTACGGGCCGGAACCCACGGCACCCTCTATAATCCGTGCTTCTCCCCAGAAGGTGATGCCTCAGAGCGCTTCTTCCAGGGGAACTTTTGGAGGCTTGAAAACGTCGATGTTCCCCACCGCAGTCGGTCTCGCCCTTGCCCTAGCCGCTGGTCCGGCCACACCCGCCCCTCGCGCCCAGGACCCCGCTCCCGCCAAGACGGTGCTCGTTCTCACCGTCGAGGAAGCGGTGCAGCGCGCTCTCGAGAACAACGCCGATCTCGCGGTGGAGAGATTCTCTCCAGAGTCCGCGCTGCTCGCCATCAGCGACGCGGAGTCGGTCTACGCCCCCGTGGTGTTCTCGAACATATCCACCCAGTCGAGAACCAGCAAGGCCACGAACTCGTTCGCGGGCGCCGACAAGGTCGATAACGACACCCTCACCTACAACTTCGGCGCCTCCAAGCTGCTTCCTACCGGCGGCTCCCTGCGCGCCGACTTCAACAACAACCGCGCCACCACCAACAGCATCTTCAGCACCTTCAACCCCACCTTCAACTCGGCGTTCCAGGTGAACTTCACCCAGCCCCTGCTGAGGAACCGCTCGATCGACTCCAACCGGCTGAACCTGCGGCTCAGCAAGCGCAACCGCGACATCTCCGACCTTCAGTTCCGCAGCATCGTGGTTTCGACTCTGGCCAATGTGCGGAAGCTCTACTACGACCTCATCTACGCCGGGGAGAACCTGGGGGCCCAGCGCAAGAGCCTGGCTCTGGCGCAGAAGTTCCTGAACGAGAACCAGATCAAGGTCAACGTCGGCACCCTCGCCCCCCTCGACGTGGTCGCGGCCGAATCCGAGGTAGCCACCCGTGAAGAGGGCGTGGTGATCGCCGAGAACGCGCTCGCCGAGGCCCAGGATGCCCTCAAGCGGGTGATTTTCCCGGCCAACGATCCAGAGTCCTGGCGGACCGAGATCGTCGCCAAAGACCGGCCCACCGCCGATCCGGTGGCCGCCGATGCCGACGTGGCCATCGCCAACGCACTCAGCCGGCGCATCGACTTCGCGGTGGCCAAGAAGAACTTCGAGAACATCCAGGACCAGCTGGAACTGGCAAGACAGGGCACCAAGCCCACGCTCGACCTCGTGGCGAACTACGGAACCATCGGCACCGGCGGCACCCAGCGCCGCGACCTGCTGTCCGGTGACATCCTGACCTCCCCCATTGTGGGCGGATACGGCGACTCTCTTTCAGAACTGCTCGGCCGCGACTTCCCGACCTGGTCGGTGGGCGTGAACTTCTCCTATCCCATCGGAAACAAGGCCGCAAAAAACAGCGCCGCTCGGGCCCAGATCGCGTCCGACCAGTACTCGGCGCTTCTGCGCCGCGCCGAACTCCAGATCGCGAGCGAGGTGCGCACCGCCGCCCGCGCGGTGGAGACGAACTTCAAGCGCGTGGCCACCACCCGCTCCGCCCGTACCCTTCAGCTCCGCCGCCTCGACGCCGAAGAGAAGAAGTTCGCCGCCGGCATGTCCACGAACTTCCTGGTCACTCAGGCCCAGCGCGATCTGGCCCTGGCCGAAGTGGCCGAGCTTCGGGCGATCTCCGACTACAACAAGAGCATCGTCGACTTCGAGAGGGTGCAGGAAGCCGGCCTCTCCGGCGGCAACGGCACCATCAGCATCCGCTAGCCGCACCTCCTGATCGGCGACATGGGCGGCCTCCCTGGCCGCCCTTTGTTTTTGCCTCACTGCGTAAGATGGTTGGCGTGAGCCGCTCTCTCGCCCCTGCTTCTCTGATCTACAACCCGAAGGCGGGCCGGCGGCGTCACAACCGCACCATCGAAGGCATCAAGAGCGCCCTCGGCGCGACCTACGATCTCGCCGTCCATCCGACCACGGGGCCGCGCCATGCCATCGAACTGGCCCGGGCCGCGTCCTTGCGGGGTGACGTCGCGGTGTTCGCATGGGGTGGGGATGGCACGGTGCGCGAAGTGGCCGAGGGGATTCTTGGGTCAACCACGCATCTCGGCGTGCTTCCCGGGGGAACCTTCAACGTGGTAGCCCTCGCGATCGGGCTCCCCCGCGATCCCGTGCGAGCCGCCCGGATCCTGGCGCGGGCGGTCCCCCGCGCCCGCGATGTGGGCCTCATCGCGGGCACTCCTTTCCTCATGCAGGCAACCGCGGGCCTCGATGGGTTCCTCGTGCATCACCTGCGCCCAGATCTCAAGGCTCGCCTCGGTATGGCCGGCGCGGTGGTGGACGGCCTGCGCGCCCTCATGCGCTACCGCTTCCCGCGCTTTCGGGTCAGCCTGGATGGAGCTGAACACGAGGTGACGGGCGCGGGCTTCGTCAACATGACCGAGTACGCCGGGCGTTATCACTTCGTGCCCGGAGCGCGATGGGACGACGGGAAGGCTCACGTCCTGCTCTACACCGGACGCACCCGGCTGACCGCCGTTCGTTTCGCCATCGACCTTGCCTTGGGTCGCCATCACCTTCGGCGCGACGTGGTCATCAAGGAGGCGCGGACGATGACCATTTCCGACAGCCCCGGGGTGCACGTGCAGACCGACGGAGACGCCTGGCCCGGCGCCCTGCCCGCCACCTGCCGCCTGGCGTCCGAGCAGATCCAGGTCCTGATCCCCGTCTGAACCGGCCTACACCTCGGAAGCGATGAGATCCTCGAACGTCTCGCGCCGGCGGATGAGGCGGGGTCGGCCCCCTTCCAGCAGAACCTCGGCGGCGCGGGGCCGGAAGTTGTAGTTCGAGGCCATGGCGAACCCGTAGGCCCCCGCGTCGAGGACGGCCAGGAGATCGCCCTCGCTCGTTTCCTGAATCGACCGTTCGCGAGCGAAGAAGTCCCCGCTCTCGCACACCGGACCCACGATGTCGGCGGACATGGTCGCCGCCCCTTCCCCCGCCGACAGATTCACGATCTGGTGATAGGCGGAGTAGAGCGATGGCCTCAGCAGATCGTTCATCCCCGCGTCGGTGATGATGAACTTGCGCGCGCCGTTGGTCTTGATCGCGACCACCCGGGTGAGCAGAGCCCCCGCGGCCGCGATGAGCGACCGCCCGGGCTCGAGCAGGAGTTTGAGCCCGAGGCCCTCGATGCGAGGCAGCACGAGAGCGGCCAGTTCGGAAGGGGTGGGCGCGCCGGCACCGTCGTAGTCGACACCAAGGCCGCCGCCGATGTCGATCGTACGTAAGGCGAAACCCTCACCGAGCAGGGTGCGGGAGAGATCGGCGATCGCGCGCACCGCCTCGGCCGCGGGCTCGAGATCGCGCAACTGAGAGCCGATGTGGCACTGCACCCCGGAGACCACGAGGCCAGGCAGGAGCCTCGCCTCGCGAAGGATTCGCGCCGCTTCTTCGATGGGCACGCCGAACTTGTTCTCGCGCAGGCCGGTGGAGATATACGGATGCGACTTGGGGTCGACGTCGGGATTCACGCGCAGCGTGATCGAGGCCCGCGCCCCGCGGGTAGCGGCGAGCGCCGAGAGACGCCGCAACTCCGACTCGCTCTCGACGTTGAACTCGCCGATCCCCGCGTCGAGACCGAGGGCCAGTTCCTCGTCCGTCTTCCCCACCCCCGAGAACACGATGTCCTCGGCCTTGAAGCCCGCCCGCGTGGCCTGTTTCAGCTCACCGCCCGAGACGATGTCGGCGCCCGCTCCCATGGAGGCGAAGATCTTGAGCAACTCGACCGAAGAATTGGCCTTGAGCGCATAGCAGACCCGGTGCGGCACCGGCGAAAATGCGGTTTCGTAGGCCCCATACGCGGACTCGATACGTTCGCGCGAGTAGACGTAGAGAGGGGTCTTGAACTCGCGGGCCAGAGCATCGGCGCTCTCGCCAACCCACGGCTTCCCTGAACCGCTCATGAGCCCTGGCGGTCGCGAACGATCTTCGCCGCCACTCCGGAAAGACCCACGATGCCGATGAGGTTCGGGAAGATCTGGAGGCTGTTCATGAGGTCGCCCCAGTTCCACACCAGGTCCACCTTGCTGGTGGCCCCCACCACCACGAGGGCGCAGTAGATCCATCGATAGGGAAGAACCACGCGGCGGCCGAAGATGAACTCGAGGGTCTGCTCACCGTAGTAAGACCACCCGGTAAGTGACGTGTAGCCGAACAGGAACACGCAGACCGTAACCAGCGAACCGCCCACCCCGGGCATCACCGACTCGAAAGCTCCGGCCACCGCGGCCGCGCCCGTGGGACCGGCCTTGTAGACGCCGGTCACGATGATCGAGAGGGCGCTGATCGAGCTCGTGACGAAGGAGACGATGAACACCTCCATGATCGCGTTGAGACCCTGGTGGAATGGGTCCTTGCTGCGAGCCGCGCCGTAAACCACCGCCGCGGTGCCGTAGCCCGCTTCGTTGGCGTAGATCCCGCGCGCGATGCCGTAGCGCATGGCCAGCATAATCCCCGCGCCCGCGGTGCCCCCGAACGCCGCATCGGAGGTGAAGGCGCCCCGGAGGATCATGTTGAACGCGGCGGGAAGATCGGCGGCATGGGAGATGAGCACGATGGCGCCTCCCGTGAGATAGAGGAGGACCTTGAGCGGCGCGGCCTTCTCGAGGGCCCGGCCGATCGACTTGACCCCGCCAATGATGGTGACAAAGCACAGGATGGCCAGAACCACGCCGGTACCGATCTTGGGAATGCCCCACTGCGAGTTCATCACGTCGGCGATCGAGTTCGGCTGGGTGAAGGGCGTGGTGGTGAGCGCGGCCACGCCGGCGACGAAAGCGTAGAGCCAGCCCATGCGCGGCATCTTCAGCCCGTCCGTCAGATAGATCATGGGCCCGGCCAGGAGACCTCCCTCGCCCGCCCGCCGGTAGTAGACGCCGAGGACGGCCTCGGTGAACTTCACCGCCATGGCGATGAGCCCCCAGGCCCAGATCCAGAAGAGCGCGCCGGGACCGCCGGTTACGATTGCGGTGGCCACCCCGGCGATGTTCCCCGTGCCGATGGTGGCGCCGAGCGCGGTCATGAAGGTCTGGAAAGGGGAGAGAGCCCCCTTGGCCTTGGCCTCGTCCGCGCCGAAGAAGGCCTTGAGCGCGGCGCCGAAGTGGACGAACTGCACGAAGCCGAGGCGAACGGTCAGGAAGATGCCCACGGCGAAGAGCAACGCGATGGTCCAGGGACCAAAGACCAGATCGCTCGCGCGGCCGATCGGGCCCGCGAAAGTCCGGTTCAACTCGTCGATGAGGTTGGTGATGGCGGTCATTTGAGGAAGCGCTCTTCCGCGTGAAGAGCTTCGAGGCGCGCGTGCCCGGAGGGGCAAAAAGAGAGGAGAAGGAAAGTGCCGCGATGCTAACATCGAGCAAAGATGCGCCGTCCGCATCTTTCGACGCACGCTTTCTGCCGCCCTTCATTCAATCGCCCCCATCGCCGCCGGCCAACACTACGGAAGGCTCCACAGGTAAAGCATGGCTGATCAGGTTCAGGATCTCATCGCGAAGAAGAACTTCCCCAAGGCGGTGGAAGTGCTGCGGGCCCAGACTCAGGCGAAGCCCCACGATCGCCGTCTAAGGCTGCAGCTCGCGGATGTCTACGTGATGGCCGGTCGGGAAAGAGACGCCGTTCCCGTGCTGATGACCCTCGCCGACCAGGAAGCGAGCGATGGTTTCGCGGCCAAGTCCATCGCCATCCTGAAGAGGATCGAGAAGATCGAGCCCGGCCGGCGCGATGTTGAAGACCGCCTGGCCAAGCTGATCCAGGACAAGAGCCGGCGAACGATGTCGGTCCCCAAACCCGCCAACCTCCCTCCCCCTTCCTCATCGGGAATGTCCTTCGGTTTCGAGGAGATCGATTCATCAAGCGAAATCCAGATCGGGGGCCACAGTCCCGAGCCGGCGCTCCCTGAGCCCACACTCCCCGACGCGGCCGAGCCGGCATTCCCCGAGCTATCACCCGATCTGCTTTCCGGCCTCGAGGCCGAGGCCCCCGCCTTCACGCCGGAGCCGGCCTTCATGCCCGAGCCCACGCCCATCCCCGCCGCGGACGACCTGGTGGCCGAGTTCGACGACTCCTTCGCGGTGGAGTCCGAGGCCGAATCGACGCCGCCCGCGCAGGGCCTCTCCACCCCGCTCTTCGACGGTTTCTCGCCCGAGGAACTCCTGGCCGTGATGCGCGGCCTCGAACTCGTTTCCTTCGATGCCGGAGACGTGATCGTGGCCGAAGGCGCGGCTGGCGACTCGATGTTCATCCTCACCTCGGGCAAGGTGAAGGCCTACGTGAAGACCCCGAAAGGCAAGTCCCTCAAGGTCCAGGAATTCGAAGAGGGCGACTTCTTCGGCGAGATCTCCGTGCTCACGGGAAAGCCGCGCACCGCCACGCTCACCGCCGCGGAGAATTGCGACTGCCTCGAACTCACCCGCGCGGCCCTCGATGAGATCACCAAGACGCATCCCGGTGTCCGCGAGGTGCTCAAGAAATTCCAGAAGGAGCGCGCGCTCTCCACTGTGCAGGCCATCATGGCCGACAAGGGATAAACGCTTGGCCTTCGAGATCGTCACCGCCGAAGACGTCGCCGCGGTGGGTCGCGGGGGCGAGTTGCGGGTCAAGCCCGGCACGGTGATCACCGACTGGGCCAGGGAAATCGCGCACAGCCGCGGTGTTCGCATCATCGAATCCGACGGTGTGGCCCGGCTCTGTCTGGCCCTCGGCTCCGATCACGGCGGCTTCGCCCTGAAGGAAGCGCTGAAGGCCCAGCTTCAAGACACCTTCGCGGTGAAGGACGTGGGCGCCCACGGCACGGACGCCGTCGACTATCCCGACTTCGCGGCCGCGGTGGGGCGGCTCGTGGCCACGTCACAATGCGACTTCGGGGTGATGATCGACGCCGCGGGCATCGGTTCGGCCATGGCCGCCAACAAGATCCGCGGTGTCCGCGCCGCCATGTGCAACGACGAAGCGGCGGCCAGGAACGCGCGGGAACACAATGACGCCAACGTGATGACGCTGGGCGCCAAAGTCGTCGACGCGGCGCAGGCCCTCGCTCTGGTCAAACTCTTTGTATCCTCCCGATGTGTCGAAGATCGGCACAAGCGGCGGGTGGCCAAGATCGTGGCCCTCGAACGCAGCTGAAGAACGGAGAAACGCGACCCTTGGCCCACCCGCAGCATGCCCTCGTTGAAACCGTGGTTCGGGCTGTGCTCGCCGCCCTCGACGCACGGCCGCACCTGCACGTCGAGCCCGCCTGCGCCTGTCACAACGTCGGCGACGGCTGCTGCCCCGATCGTATGTCCACCTTCGCGCTCGCGGGGGTCGATCGCTTCGGCCTGCGCGCCGACCCCAATGTCTATCCCCACGGCGTGGCCAGCCTGATCGACCACACCCTGCTCAAGCCCGAAGCCACGCTGGGCGACATCGAGCGGCTGTGCGCCGAGGCCCGCCAATATGGCTTCGCCACGGTGTGTGTGAATCCGACCTGGGTTGAGTATTGCGCCCATGCCCTGCGCGGAGCCACCGCCCGCGTCTGCACCGTGGTGGGGTTCCCCCTCGGCGCCACCCTGCCTGAGGTGAAGGCCCTGGAGACAAAACGCGTGATCGAAAACGGCGCTTCCGAGGTCGACATGGTCCTCAACATCGGCGCGCTGAAGTCGAATCTGTATTCTCTGGTCCACGACGACATCGAAGCCGTGACCTCGGTGTGCCGCCGCATGGGCGCCATCTCCAAGGTCATCATCGAGACCGCGCTGCTCACCGACGAGGAGAAGGTCAAGGCCGCAGTGCTGGTGCGCACCGGCGACGCCGACTTCATCAAAACCTCCACCGGCTTCGCCTCAGGCGGCGCCACCGTGGCCGACGTGGCCCTTTTGCGCCGCGTGGTCGGGCCGGACATGGGCGTCAAGGCCGCGGGTGGAGTGCGCGATCTCAAATCGGCGAAAGCCATGATCGACGCGGGGGCCGACCGGATCGGAGCGAGCGTCGGGGTGAAGATCGTCCGTGAGTTGACCACCGGAGTCGCACCCTCATCCTCTTCCGGGGATAACCCGAAGTACTGACGCGCGGCGGGAGGGACCTCGGGCCCCCGCACAACGCGCCCCCAGAGGCCTGGCCGACCATGAATGCTGTTGACCTCGAACCGATTCCGGCCGCGGAGAAAACGCAGTCGGCGCTCGACCTCTTCCTGATCTTCGCCGGGGCGAATGTCGTCGCCACCACCTTCATAACCGGAGCCACTTTGAAGGCGGGACTCCCCTTCTCCTCCGCTCTCGCCGCCGCGGCCCTGGGCAGCTTGATTGGCGCAGGTCTCGTGGCTCTCCTCGTTCCCGTCGGCTCGAAATGGGGCGTGCCCTCGATCATCGCCCTGCGGGCTCCGCTTGGTCGGCCGGGCGCCCATCTGGTGGCGGTGATCCTCTACATCACGAACTTCGCCTGGATCGCCCTCAACAACGTGATCGCGGCGTCCGTGACCGAAGTGATCTTCCCGAGCGTGGACATGCGTGTGCTCGCCGTGGCCCTTGGGATCGCGGCCACCATGATCGTGGCCGGCGGACCGCGCCTCGTGGCCCTCGCCAACCGCGCCGCGGTGCCTCTGATGGTGGTGGCGGGGAGTTACCTCGCCTTTCTCGCCATGAAGTCTTTCGGGTCGGTCTCCGAGGTGAGCGCGCTGCCCGCCCTGTCGATGTGGCAGGCCCTCGACCTCGTCATCGCCTATCAGGTCTCCTGGATCCTCATGTTCGCGGACTACTCTCGGTACTCCGCGTCGCCCAGGCGCAGCGGGCTGGCCGTGTTTGCGTCGTTGGCCCTGACCAGCATCCTCGGCATGTCCCTTGGGGCTCTGCTGAGCGCCATCTCCGGCAGCGCCGATCCCGGGGGCATGCTGGCCGCCCTGGGCTCGCCTCTGTTCGGCGCGCTCCTCCTCGCCGTGGCCACCATCACCACCAACTTCGTGAACATCTACCTCTCAGCGCTTGCCCTGCGGAGCCTGATCCCGCGCATCCCGGATGGTCCCGCCGTGCTCGTCACCGGGTTCGTCGGGGCCGCGTTGTCCGTGCTCTCGCGGGAATGGATCGACGGCTACTCGGCCTTCATGGGCGCGCTCGGCCTGATCCTCGTACCGCTCGGCGGCGTGGCCCTCGCCCAGTTCTTTCCCTTCCCCAGGAACATCGACCCGCTCGACCTCTATAAGCCCGGTCGGTTCATGAAGCCGGGCTGGGCCGGCCTCGTCGCCTGGGCTGCCGGCGCGTTCGTCTATTGGAAATACCAGGCCACCGGCGCCACCGTGCCCGCCCTGCTCGTGAGCTTCGCCTTATACGCGACGTGGCGACGCACATTGGCCGCTCGAGAATCGGAGACCTCATGAACTACCTGGCTCTCTCCACCCTGCTCATCGCGTCGGCCAGTGGACCGGCGCCGGAGGTGATCCTGCACAACGCCCGGGTCTTCACCGCCGACCGGGAACGGCCTTCCGCGGAGGCGTTCTCGGTGCGAGAGGGGCGCATTCAGCAGGTCGGCGCCTCCGCCGATCTGCTGAGGTCTGCGGGGCCGAATACACGGGTGATCGACCTGCAGGGTGCGTTCGTCTCCCCCGGCTTCGGCGACAGCCACATCCACTTCATGAGCGGCAGTCTCACTTTGAATGCGGTCACCCTCGACGGCCTCGGCACCCGAGAGGAGATCGTCGCGCGCGTGGCCGACTATGCGAAGGCGAACCCTCGCGCGGGCTGGATCACGGGGCGCGGCTGGAGCTACTCGGCCTTCCCGGAGGGCCTGCCCCGCCGGGAGTGGCTGGACAAGGCCGTCCCGGATCGACCGGTTTTCCTGGAGAGCTACGATGGCCACACGGGATGGGCCAACACGAAGGCCCTCGCTCTTGCCTCGATCACGCGCGCCACGAAAGACCCCCACAACGGCGAGATCGTTCGCGACGAGGAGGGGGAGGCCACCGGCGCGCTGAAGGAAGCGGCTCAGCGGCTGGTGGAGACCCACATACCCGGCCCGTCGGACGAGGAGAAGTATCAGGCTCTCAAGGCCGGTCTCGACCTCGCCGCCTCCTACGGCCTCACGTTCGCGCACAATGCGGGTTTCGACCCCGCCGATCTGCCTGTCTACGAGCGGGTCATGAACGAGGGCTTGCTCAAACTCCGCTTCTACAACGCGATGTACTTCAAGCCCGACCCCGACGAGGCGTGGCTCAAGCAGCTGCGCGACCTGCGGACGCGGTACCAGGGACCTTTGTTCCGGTTTGGCGGGGTGAAGGCGTTGCTCGACGGTGTGGTCGAATCGAAGACCGCCTGGATGCTCGAGCCCTACGCACAAGGCGGCGGCCTTGGTTCTTCCAACTTCGCGGTTGACGTCTTCAATCGAAGCGTCGCCGCCTACGATCGCGAAGGGTTCCAGCTCTTCGTCCACGCCATCGGCGACCGGGCGATCCAGGCGACCCTCGATGCCTTTGAGTTCGCGACCAAGGTGAACGGGGCGAGAGACCGGCGTCACCGCGTCGAGCACATCGAGGCCCCGCAGTTCGTGGATGTGGCCCGCTTCAAGCCCCTCGGCGTCATAGCCTCCACTCAAGCCCTCTTCGCCACCCCGGATGATGTCGACAACACGGGCGGTCCCTACTACGGCAACCTGGGCCCGGACCGGGCGTCCCGCGCCATGGCCTTCAAGGCGATCGACGACGCCGGCGCGGTGCAGGCCTTCGGCAGCGACTGGCCGGTCTTTTCCATGGAGGTCCTCAAGGGCATCTACACCGCGGTGACCCGGCAAACGGTTCGGGGCAGGCCCGAAGGCGGCCTCGCGCCGCAGTCGCGCATCAGCGTCGAGGCCGCACTCCGCCATTTCACGGCCGATGGCTCCTACGCCGGCTTCGCCGAGAACGACTTCGGCCGCATCGCCCCCGGCCTCTTCGCCGACTTCGTCGTTCTCTCACGGGACATCACGAGCAGCGAGCCCAAAGACATCCTCGACACGCGCGTTCTGCTGACCGTGATGGGCGGCAAGGAGACCTACCGCGCAAAGGACTTCACGCCCGGGACATCGACGACGCAGAGCAGGGAGTAGGCGGCCATGGCCGAGTTCACCGACAAGGTCATCGTCCTCACCGGCGCGTCGCAGGGGATTGGCAAGGCGCTGGCCCTGGCCCTGGCCCCACAAAAGCCCGTGCTCATCCTCGCCGCGCGCGATGAAGAGGCGCTGCGGGCGGTGGAGGCGGCCTGCCGAGGTCTCGGAGCGAAGACGTTGGTCGTTCGCACTGACGTCACCGACGAGGCGCAGTGCCGCGATCTGATCCGGCGTACGGTTGCGGAGGCGGGCGGCATCGACGTCCTGGTCCACAACGCGGGCGCGGGCATGAACGCCCGGTTCGACGAGATGATCGACGTCACGGTCTTCGAGAAACTGATGCGGCTCAACTATCTCGGGCCCATGTACCTCACCCACGAAGCCCTGCCCCACCTCAAGAAGTCGCACGGGAGGATCGTGGTGGTGGCGTCGGTGGCCGGCCTCACCGGCGTTCCCCTGCGCACCGCGTATTCAGGCAGCAAGCACGCGGTCTTCGGACTGTTCGAATCCCTCCGCATCGAACTCGGCGAGACCGGCGTCACCGTGACCATGATCGCGCCCGACTTCGTTCAGTCGGAAATTCACATGCGCGCCTACGGTCCGGACGGCAAGCCCGTCGGCGACAGCACCATCGCCGAACGGGTGGCCATGCCCGCGGACGAATGCGCCGCGCTGATCGTGGCCGCCATGGAAAAGCGGCAGCGACTGCTCGTCACCTCCTGGCGCGGGAAGGCGGGACGCTTCGCGCGCTTGATCGCCCCGAAGCTGATCGACCAGATCGCAGCGAGAGCCATCCGCCGCGGGGTGTAGGTAGTTGGGGGCGGGGGTTGCTTCGTCGCAGCGCCAACGGAATGGCTCCTCGCAATGACGTAGGGAAAGACAGCCGATAGTGGCTCCTCCAACTATCAGCCCGTTGGACCTCTCGTCATTGCGAGGAGGCCATCGAGAAGCGACCGACGAAGCAACCTCGTCCCCCCACTATCCGCCGACGGGGGCCGTAGCGCTATGCAACGCCACGAACTTCGCGCGCGCGGCCTCGGAGGCAGTGGCCAGAGCATTCGCTCCCGCCCTCTTCTGCTGACGCACCCGCGCTGCCCACGCCCAGACGCTTGAAGGCCTCACCTCCAGCCGCTCGTCGATGAGGACGCACGCGAGCGCGCGTTCTCCCCCGCGGATGGCTGCGGCGAGCAGAGTGCGCTGG
>JAGNNV010000307.1 GCA_017990495.1 Vicinamibacteria bacterium | reverse complement strand
GCCCTGGCCTTGGGCGTGCCCGTCGCGGCGATGAATACCGGAGGCACCGCGGAACTCATCGAAGACGGCGTGTCGGGTCTTCTCGCAGGGAATGTGGAAGGGCTCGGCGACGCGCTCTCGCGAATCGTTCATGATGGGCCCATGCGCTCACGTCTGATCGAGGGGGCTCGCGCGCGCGCACGCGCCTTCACCCCGCAAGCCCTGATCCCCCGTTACGAAGCCTTGTACCGGAGTGGGCGCTGATGCGCGTCGCCCTGCTTTCGCGCAGCGCCCATCCCCTGCATCCTCCTGGCGGCATGGAGCGCGCGGTGTATTCCCTCGCCAAACATCTGCGCGCGGAAGGCGTCGACGTCACCCTCTTCACCCGGCCGGGCAAGAACCCCGAGGCCTTTCCCGGTCACGTGGTGCCGATCAAGTACCAGCGCTTCCACGTGGGACCCCACGGGCGGGTGCTCGATCGCACGTTCAACTACCCGACGTTCAGCGCCTTGATGGGTCGGGAAGTGGCGGCCCGGGTCCGGAAGGGTGAGATCGACATCGTGGACGCGCAGGGCATCACCGCTCTCGGCTATGGGCGCGAACGAGTGAAGGACCGCTCCCTCAAAGCGCCCTTGTTGATGAATCCGCAGGGCATGGAAGAGCACCATGTGCGCGGCTTCAAAGCGCTCGCCCTCACCCGACTCAAGAAGCTCTCGAGAGAAGCGGCGGGGCTCGCCGACTGCGTGATCGCCACCGACGAAGCCACAAAGGATGATGTGCCGCGTCTGCTCGGGGTGGATCCGGGGCGGGTGCGGGTGATTCCAAACGGTGTGGACCTCGAGGAGCTGCGCGCCCTCACTCCCCACGATGCCATGCCCTTCACCTTCGAGGTCCTGCCCTGGATGTCGATGCGACGGCCGCTCTTCATCTCCGTGGGCCGCATCGAGACCTACAAGGGATTCGGCGATTCGCTCGAAGCCTTCAAACGCGCGGCGCCTTCGCTGCCCCCGGACTGGGGCTGGTTGATCGTGGGCGAGGGGCCGCTGCGGCAGACGCTGCAGGCCGCGGGGTCATCGGTCGGCGATCACATCCGGTTCACCGGACGGGTGGGCGAACAGGCCCTGCACGCGCTCTACGCGGCCTGCGACGCTTTCCTGCACCCCACTCGTTTCGAGGGCTCGTCGCTCGTCACCCTCGAAGCCATGGCCCACGGTCTGCCCGTGATCGCCACGCGGGCCGGCGGTATACCGGACAAGGTCGAACACGGCGTCAACGGTTTCCTGGTGAACCCGGGGGACATCGACTCCCTCTCGGCCGCCATCGTGAAGCTCGCGAGCAGTCCACAGGAGATGGCGCGGATGCGCGCGGCCACTGCGCAGCGGCTCGAACCGTTCCTGTGGCCCCGCATCGCCAAGCGGGTGATCGCCGAATACGAACGGCTGCTCCGCGAAAGGAAGAAGCATTGAATCCAGAGGAGTACGGCCGGATGGCCGAACTCGAGGGAGTGCAGTGGTGGTACGCGGGCATGCGCCGGATCGCCCGCGGCCTGCTCACACCTCTGCTCCGCGAAGAAGCGGGGAAGCAACGACGTCTGCTCGACGCGGGCTGCGGCACGGGCTGGAATCTGCAGGAACTCCAGAGCTTCGGCGAAACGCATGGCGTCGATCTGTCTCCCCTCGCCGTGGCCGCCACCAAAGCCCGCGGCGGCCGGGTGGCTCAGGGCGATCTGCTCGCCTTGCCCTACGCCTCGGCGCGGTTCGACGTGGTGACATCCTTCGACGTTTTGTACCACGCGTGGATCAAGGACGACGCACAAGCCGTGCGCGAGCTGGCGCGTGTGCTCAAGCCCGGCGGCCTGATGTTGCTGAAGGCCCCCGCCCTCAAGATCCTGTGGGGCGCCCACGATGAGGCCGTGCATTCCCGCCACCGCTACACCCGGGGCGAGATGGAGGCGCTCGTTCGCGGCGCCGGTCTCACCCTCGTCCGCTCGACCTACGCGAACTCGCTTCTCTTTCCCGTTCTGCTCAGCCGCCGCTTTCTCGATCGCCTCCTCGATCGGCATGGATCGGATGTGGCCCTTCTTCCGCCCGTGCTCGAACGCCTCTTCGGCGGCCTGCTTTCCGTCGAAGCGGGCCTCGTCGGGTGGTTCAATCTGCCCATCGGGGCCAGCGTTTTCGCGGTGGCCCGAAAACCCGGGCGCATAGAATCGACGCCGGTATCGACATGACGCCTGAAGAGTTCGAACGCGAACGTCTGAAAAGCGCCGAGGCCCTCGACCGCGTGGTTGAAGCCGCGCGGGGAGCGCTGGAGGCCCGGGCGCCGGAAAGGGTCCTGGGTGATCCCATCCGGGTTGAAACGGCGAACCCGGCCCGCGAATCGCCGGCGCCGCCTTCGTGGGATCCACCGACACCTCCCGACCTCCAGCCCGTCAACGCCTCCTGGACGGCGGGCGGGCCGAGGCCCTCCGGGGCCATCGCTTCGCTTCTTGACGGATCGCGTGAGAAGGACCGCGAGGCCCAGGTGCGGTTCAACTCGGATCAGGTGCAACTCGACAACGCGCTCGTCACCTGGACCGCCGATCACTTCGCGGCCACCCACAAACACTACGACACCGTGCTCGCCCAGATGCAGCAGCGCATGGACGACATCGACGCGCGCCACCGTGAACTCGAGCGGGAGCTGGTGCGTCACGTCCACGAGATGGCGCGACGCATCGACGTGGTCCTCGGCGAAGGCGAAAAGGGACGGGTGTCCCACGAAGCCGCGTTGCGCTCGGTGCGGGAAAGACTGCGGGCCCTCGAAGAGCGCCTCCGGTGAGCGGCCCCAAGAGAATCCTGATCTGCGCCGCCCAGGCTCCGTTCATCAATGGCGGTGCGGAGATGCTGGTGGTCTCCCTCCATCGGGAGCTCACACGCCGCGGCTTCATCACCGACGTGGCCCAGGTGCCCTTCAAGTGGTACCCGCCCGAGGAGATCGTGAGGCAGGCCCTGGCCTGGCGGCTGATCGACGTCACGGAGAGCAACGGGGCGAAGATCGATCTGGTCATTCCCACCAAGTTCCCCACCTTCCTCGCCGATCATCCGCGCAAGGTGGCGTGGATCTTCCACCAGCACCGCGAGGTCTACGACCTCTTCGGCAGCGAGTACTGCTCGTTCACCGAATCCGCGGAACACAACGAGATCAAGGCCACCATCCACTCAATGGATACCCGGGCGCTCGCCGAGTGCCGCGACCGGTTCACCATCTCCCGCACCGTTTCCGACCGGCTCCGTAAGTGGAACGGTCTCGACTCAACGCCCCTGTATCCCCCGCCTCCCCACGCCGGGCGCTACCGGTTCGAGGCCCTGGGTGACTTTCTGCTTTTCGCGGGCCGGCTCGACCGCTTGAAACGCGTCGACCTGCTGATCGAGGCCCTCGTCCACGCGCCGGACGTGCGGCTCAAGATCGCGGGACGGGGCCCGCTGGAGGCGTCCCTGCGCGCGCTGGCCGAGGCGCGAGGGGTGAGCGCGCGCGTGGATTTCCTGGGCTTTGTTTCCGACGAGGAGCTGATTGAACTTCTCGCCACCGCCCGCGCCGCGGTCTACACCCCGGTGAACGAGGACTACGGTTACGTGACCCTCGAGGCCTTCCTTTCCGGAAAGACGCTGATCACCACGAACGACACCGGCGGCGTCCTCGAGTTCGCCACCACGGAAAGCGGTTTCATCGCCGAACCCACGCCGCAAGCGCTGGGCGCGGCGATGTCGCTGGCCTGGGCCACACCGCCCGCTCGCCTGAAGGAGATGGCGGAGGTCGGTCGAAGGAAAGTCGCGCCCATTCAATGGGACGCGGTCATCGACACGCTCACGGAAACCATCCGCTGATGGCTCCGGGCCAGAAACTCGCGGTTGAGGTCTGGTCGCCGCTTCCGCCCGATGCGTCGGGCGTCGCCGACTATGTCGAGGAGCAGCTCGCCACGCTCAACGAAGCCTTGGCGCTCACACTGGTCGCCGAGAATCCGGCCGGGGTGAACGAAGAACTCCGTCGCCGCTATCGGGTGATCGGCCCTGCGCAGAGTGATCCCTCGAGCCTTCGCGTGTATCACGTAGGGAACTCCCCCGCACACCGCGCGATCTACCGCGAAGCGCTTCGCGTTCCGGGCGTGGTGGTGCTTCACGAGTGGAACCTGCATGAACTCCTGCTCGGCTTCGCGGTCACCTCGCACGACTTTGACGGTTACAAGCGTCAGATGCGACGGGAACACGGAGAACGGGGAGCCGTCGCCGCCCTCACCATGGCCGATGCTCTCGGCGGACGGCATTGGAGTTCGGTGTTCCCTCTCAACGCAG
>JAGNNV010000306.1 GCA_017990495.1 Vicinamibacteria bacterium | reverse complement strand
CCGATTGCTTCGCGACGCTCTCGCCCCCGTGCCGCTACCAGCTGATTTGACCTCTCGTCACCCCCGGTGTAGCCACTCTGTTTGACGAGCGAAAACCGGGGGCCTAGCGTGAGGACTCCGTTTGGTGACCGCGACATTTGCGACCGCGACATTGCGACCGCGACGTTGCGACCGCGACATCGCGGCCGCATGCTCTACTGCAGATTCTCCAGCGCGATGACTTTGGCCAACCGTCGCGCGTGGCGCTCTTCCGCGGTGTAGCGGGCACCGACGAAGGCCTTCACCAGCTCCCCGGCGATTGCGGGGCCGATGATCCGGCCTCCGAGCACGAGGACGTTCATGTCGTCGTGTTCGACGCCCTGGTGCGCGGAGTAGACGTCGTGGCAGATGGCGGCGCGCACACCCTTGATCTTGTTGGCCGCGACTGATGCGCCCACGCCGCTTCCGCAGATGAGCACCGCGCGCTCGACCTCACCCGACGTCACGGCGCGGCCCACCGCGGCCGCCGAGTCGGGATAGTCGACGGGCGCCGTCGAGTGCGTGCCCACGTCGAGCACCTCGTGGCCGGCCTGGCGCAACATCTCCGCCATCTCGAGCTTGAGGGGGAAGCCAGCGTGATCGGATCCCACCGCCACCTTCATGAGCGCTTCGCTCCCGCGATCTGCTCCTTGGCCGCGGTCACCACGTCATCGACTCTGAAGCCGAATTTCTTCTGCAGCTCCTGCAGGGGAGCCGAGGCGCCAAACGTCTTCATGCCGATGGCGCGTCCGGCGGAACCCACGTAGTGGCTCCAGCCCACGGTGGAGCCCAGCTCCACGGAGACGCGCGCGGTGATCGCGGGGGGAAGGACCTCGTCGCGGTATTCCTTCGTCTGGTGCTCGAAGATCTCCCACGAGGGCATGCTGACCACGCGACTCCGCACTCCTTCCGTGTTGAGCTGCTCGTGGGCGGCGAGACACAGCGACACCTCGCTGCCCGTGCCGATGAGAATGACGTCGGGGGGGCCACCTGGAGCGTCGGCGAGGACATAGGCGCCGTGAGCGAGGCCACTGGCCGCCGCGTACTTGGTGCGATCAATGGTGGGCAGGGCCTGCCGGGTGAGGATCAGTGCCACCGGTTCGTGACGCTGGGGCATCAGGAAACGCCACGCTTCCGTCACCTCGTTCGCGTCGCCGGGCCTGATGGTGATGAGGCCTGGGATGGCGCGGAGCGAGAGCACCTGCTCGACCGGCTGATGAGTGGGCCCGTCCTCGCCCACGCCGATGGAATCGTGGGTGAAGACGTACACCACCGGGATCTCCATGATCGCGGCGAGGCGGATGGGAGCGCGTCCGTAGTCGCTGAAGATGAGGAAGCCCGAGCCGTAGGGCCGGACCTTGGAGAGCGACATGCCGTTCATCACCGCGCCCATCGCGTGTTCGCGGATGCCGAAATGGAAGTTGCGCCCGCCGTATTCATGGGCGGAGAAGTCGCCCGCGCCATCGAAGGTGAGGCGGGTCTTCGTGGAGGGTGCGAGATCGGCCGAGCCGCCCATGAGCCAGGGGACATTCTGGGCCAGGGTGTTCAGCACCTTCTGCGAGGCGTCGCGGCCAGCCAGGCCCTTGGCATCGGCGGGGAAGACGGGAAGGTTCTTGTCCCAGCCTTCGGGAAGCTGGCGGCGCTGCATCAGGTCGAGCTCGGCGGCGAGGGCCGGATTCTCGACGCGATAACGTTCGAGCTTTTCCTTCCAGGCGCTGCGCAGCGATCCGCCTCGTGTGCCCATGTGCTTGGTGAAATGATCGACCACGCCGTCCGGAACCAGGAACTTCGCTTCCTCGGGCCAACCGTAGAAGCGCTTGGTGAGCTTGATCTCCTCGGCGCCGAGCGGTTCACCGTGAGCGGCGTGAGAGTCCTGCTTGTTGGGCGCGCCGTAACCGATGTGGCTGTCCACGATGATCAGGGTCGGCCGCCCCTTCGTCTGCTCGGCGTTTTGATAGGCGCGATCGAGCATCTCGAGGTCGTTGGCGTCGCCCACCCGGGTGACGTTCCAGCCGTAGGAGATGAAGCGGGTGGCCACGTCTTCGCTGAAGGCCAGATGGGTGTGGCCCTCGATGGTGATCTTGTTGTTGTCGTAGATCCACACGAGGTTATCGAGCTGGAGGTGACCGGCGAGCGAGGCGGCTTCGTGCGAGATCCCTTCCATCATGCAGCCATCGCCCGCGAGGGCGTACACGCGGTGGGTGAAGAGGTCGAAGCCCGGCTTGTTGTAACGCGCGGCCATCCACTTCGACGCGATAGCCATGCCCACGCTGGTGGCCACACCCTGGCCGAGCGGGCCGGTGGTGGTTTCGATGCCGGAAGTCCAGCGGTACTCGGGATGGCCGGGGCACCGGCTGTCGAGCTGGCGGAAGCGCTTGATGTCGTCGAGGGGCACCGAGAGTTCGCCCAGGGTCTCGTACTTCGGGTTCACGGCCTTGACCGAGGCGAGATGCAGCAAAGAGTAGAGCAGCATCGAAGCGTGGCCCATGGAGAGGACGAAGCGGTCGCGATCGGGCCAGATGGGATCGTTCGGATCGAAGCGGAGGTGGCGCTGCCACAGGGTGTAGGCCACCGGAGCCATGGCCATGGGAGTGCCGGGGTGACCGGAGTTGGCTTGCTGCACCGCGTCCATCGACAGGGTGCGGATCGTGTTCACGGCAAGCTGATCGAGTTCGGTCGTCATCGTCAAGAATCTCCAGGGGGAAACGCGGGGCGCATCGTCGCCCCGGGAGGGGCAACCCTATTCCCGCCGGGGTCCTTTGACAACCGTCACGCCGAAGAGCGCGTGTTAAGGTCCCGCGGGTTATGAGCGCCGCCCCGGCTTCCTTTTCCGAGTCTGAGCTTGCCGTGCTGCGCGTGTTGTCGCGCCGGTTCACCGACGCCGCCGGAGCCACCGCCGAGATCGCCCGCCTCACCGCGGAGCTGACATTGCCCAAGGGATCGATCCACGTGCTCAGCGACGTCCATGGCGAGGACGTGAAGCTGCGCCACATCATCAACAACGCCTCGGGCACCCTGCGTCCGCTCGTCGATCGGGTCTTCTCCGAACGTTCGAAGTCGGATCGCGAGGACCTGCTCTCGCTCCTCTTCTATCCCGCGGAGACGCTCGATCGGCGCCTGCCCGGTCTCGATCCCGAGACGAGGCGCGGTCTCATCCTTCGCGCCTTGAACGATCTGCTCACCGTGGTCCGCACCCTGGCCCGTCGCACCAGCATCCAGAGGGTGGAAGCGGTGTTCCCTCCCGAATACGCGGAGATCCTGCGCGAGATGCTCCACGAGTCGTTCTCGGACCGGGGCACCGCCTACGTCGCGGCCATCGTGGATCCTCTCCTCGGCCAGGGCGGCGAGGCCGACTTCATTCGCATGGTGGTGCGGGTGGTCCGCAATCTGGCAGTGAGCGAACTGATCGTGGCCGGCGACTGCGTCGACCGCGGGCCGCGGGGGGATCGGGTCATCGAGTATCTGCGTCACCAGCCTCGCGTCTCCATCACCTGGGGCAATCACGACGTTGCCTGGCTCGGCGCTGCGCTTGGACATGAAGCGCTCATCGCTCACGTCCTGCGCATTTCCACCCGCTACCGCCGTCTCTCCCAACTCGAAGAGGGCTACGGCGTCACCATGCAGCCGCTCGAGCGGCTGGTGCGCACGGTCTACGCCGACGACCCCGCGGAGCATTTCCTGCCCAAGGGCGGCGGCCTGCGCGAGACCATCGTCATGGCCCGCATGCAGAAGGCGGTCGCGGTGATGCAGTACAAGCTCGAAGGGCAGATGATCGCGCGCCATCCGGAGTGGGAACTCGACCACCGCCGGCTGCTTCGCAACATCGACCTCGAGAAAGGGACGGTGGTCGTCGACGGTCGGACTTATCCGCTCCGCGATCGCCATCTCCCTACGGTCGACCCCGCGAATCCGGAGGCTCTTTCAGAGGACGAGCAGCAGTGCCTCGATCGGATGCGCGCCTCGTTCCTCGCGAGCCCCTTGCTGTGGGAACACGCGCGTTTCCTGGTGGCGCGCGGATCGAGCTTTGTGCAGCGCGACGATCATCTGATCTTCCACGGCTGCGTCCCGGTCGACGAAGCGGGCGAGTTCCTTCCCCTGGCCATCGATGGGGAAGAACACCGCGGCCGGGCTCTCTTCCATGCCATTGACGACGTGGTGACCCGCGCCCTGAATCACCGCGCTCCCAAAGACCTCGACTTCCTCTGGTATCTGTGGAGCGGGCCGCGCTCGCCCATGTTCGGCAAGGACCGCATCACCACCTTCGAGCGCGACTTCGTGGCCGACCCTTCCGCCCA
>JAGNNV010000305.1 GCA_017990495.1 Vicinamibacteria bacterium | reverse complement strand
CGAGAAACAAGGCGCACTTCGAAGCACTCTCCGCTGTTCTCACCGGTGTGAAGGAACTGCGCGAGGTTCTTGCGAACGCCGGGCATCGGAAGAAGGCGCAGGGTCGCAAGACGCTGCTGTTCATCGACGAAATCCATCGATACAACAAGTCGCAGCAGGACGCTTTGCTGCCCGCGGTCGAGTCGGGCGACGTGATCCTCATCGGGGCCACCACCGAGAACCCTTCGTTCGAGGTGGTGAACGCTCTTCTCTCGCGTTGTCGTGTGTTCGTGGTGAAACCGCTCGACGAACCCGCGGTGATGGATCTCATGCGACGCGCGCTTCACGACAAGGAACGCGGCCTGGGCGAACTTGGCGTCGAGATCGACGACAACGCGCTCATGTTCCTGGCCGAGGTCACCGACGGTGATGCTCGCCGCGCCCTCGGCGCCCTGGAGATCGCGGCCTCCCTGGCCCGAACCAAGGGCCGGATCGATCTCGCCGTCGCCCGCAAAGCGTTGTCGCGGAAGGCGCTGCTCTACGACAAGAGCGGGGAAGAACACTTCAATCTCATCAGCGCTCTGCACAAGTCGATCCGCAATTCCGACGCCGACGCCTCGCTTTACTGGCTCGCGCGCATGATCGAAGGCGGCGAAGACCCGCTGTACATCGCCCGTCGTCTGGTGCGCTTCGCTTCCGAAGACGTGGGCCTCGCCGATCCTCACGCCCTCACCTTGGCCATGGCCGCGCAGCAGGCCGTCCACTTCATCGGCCTGCCCGAAGGCGCACTCGCCTTGGCCGAGCTGGTGGTGTATCTCGCCGCCGCGCCCCGCAGCAACGCGGTCTACGCGGCCTGGAACGAAGCGCGGAAGGACGCGCTCGAAACCCGCGCCGATCCGCCGCCCCCCGCCATCCGCAACGCGCCCACGAAACTCATGAAGTCGCTCGGTTATGGCGAGGGCTACAAGTACGCGCACGACGAGGCGGAAGGTGTGGCGGCCATGGAGTGCCTGCCCGAGCGCCTCAAGGGTCGCGTGTACTTCAAGCCCACCACCCGCGGCCGCGAGAAGGAGATCGGCGAGCGCCTGGCCGCGTCGAAAGCGCTTCGAAAGGAAAAATCGTAGGGGCACCCCTTGTGGGTGCCCTTGACCGCTCGATGTCCCCCCGCCCATGACTTGGCTCCAGACCTATGCGCCCTTGGGCGATGTCCTCAGTTCGGCTCTGGTGGCGTCATCGCCGGTTGTGGTGCTGCTCGGCCTCTTGGCCTTTTTTCACGCACGGGCTCATGTAGCGGCCCTTGCCGGCCTGCTCGCGGCCTGGATCGTCGCAGTACTCGTCTTCGGAATGCCCGCGCCGCTCGCCACCGCTTCCGCGGTCTACGGCGCCGCGTACGGCCTCTTTCCGATCGGCTGGATCGTGCTCAACGCCATCTTCATCTACGACGTGACCGTGAAGACGGGCCAGTTCGAGATCGTGAAGCGCACCATTGCCGGCCTCGGCGACGACCGTCGCATCCAGGCCCTGCTGATCGCGTTCAGCTTTGGCGCCTTCATCGAGGGGGCCGCGGGCTTCGGCACACCGGTGGCGATCTCCGGCGCCATGCTGATCGGCCTTGGCTTCCGCCCACTCGAGGCCGCGGGCCTCGCCCTCATCGGCAACACCGCACCCGTGGCTTTCGGCGCGCTGGGCACACCGATCATCGCCCTCAACGCGGTGACCCATCTTCCCCTCGAACAACTCTCGGCCATGGTGGGCCGGCAGTTGCCGTTCTTCTCGGTGATTGTTCCCTTCTGGCTGGTGATGGTGATGGCGGGCCTCAAGGGCATGCGCGAAGTCTGGCCGGCGTGCCTCACCGCGGGATTGAGTTTCGCGATCACGCAGTTTCTGGTGAGCAACTATCACGGACCCTGGCTCGTCGATATCGCGGGCGCCATCGTTTCGATGACCTCACTTCTGGTTCTGCTTCGTTTCTGGCAGCCACGGAATGTCTGGCGCTTCCATCACGAACGGGAGACCGCGGCCATCGCCGAAGCGCCTCCTTCCCGCTCCGCCGCGCTCCGCGCCTTCACTCCGTGGATCCTGCTCACCGCCTTCGTGTTCGTCTGGGGCCTCCCTCAGATGAAGAAGGCGCTCGACGGTCTCTCCATCGTGCGTTTGCCCGTGCCGTACCTCGACAAGGCGGTGATGAGAGTTCCTCCCGTGGTGGCCAAACCCGAACCCGAAGCCGCGGTTTTCAGTCTCAACTGGCTCTCCGCGACCGGCACGGGCTTGTTCCTCGCGGGGTTGGCTTCGGGCTTCTTCCTTCGCCTTTCGCCCACGGCACTCCTCGGTCTCTACGGCCAGACCTTGTGGCGGGTCCGGACATCGCTGCTCACCATCGCGGCCATGCTCGCTCTCGGCTACACCACGCGCTACTCGGGCTCCGACACCAGCATGGGCCTTGCGTTCGCGAGCACGGGCTTCCTGTTCCCGTTCTTCTCTCCGCTCCTTGGCTGGCTCGGCGTGGCCCTCACCGGCTCAGACACGTCGTCGAATGTCCTGTTCGGGAACCTGCAGACGGTGACGGCGCAGCAGATCGGCGTGTCGCCCCTGCTCACCGCGGCCGCCAACGCCTCGGGCGGCGTGATGGGGAAGATGATCGACGCGCAAAGCATCGTGGTCGCGAGTGTGGCCACGGGCGACGCCGCTTCGCCCGGCGACATCCTGCGCTATGTCTTCTTCCACAGCCTCGCCCTCGCTTGTCTCGTCGGCCTGCTGGTGCTGCTGCAGGCCTACGTCTTCCCCTGGATGGTGCCCGGCTCCTGATCCGCGCCTGGGGAGGCACGGAGGTTCCAGGGTTGAAGACGCATATAAACAATGCAGAATCGCATGCATGAGAACGACCCTCGATCTGAACTCGGATCTCCTGCGCCTGGCGATGCGCGAGACTCGCGCCAAGTCGAAGACCGCGGTCGTGGAGATGGGACTCCAGGCACTTCTGGCCATCGGAGCGCGTAAGCGCCTGAAGGCGTTGTTCGGGAAGGTGACGCTCGAGAAAACCCCTAGACGTCGGGGGTAGGGCATAAAACCACGCCCAGTTGACTCGCTGCGAGTGTAGGCGAAAATAAGGCGAACGTGTCCGCTCTCCCTTTTCGCAAAAAATTCCTCGAAGATCTTCTCGCCGAGAAGAGACTTCCCGGCAGTCCGTCCATTTTCGAAGCCCCTCTCGAGCCCGAGGGACGGGTCACCGGGAGCCAGCACTGGAACGTCATCCTGGGCCAGGGCTTTCGAAAAGGCAGCGTCGGGGAGATCGTGGGCAGCGCCTCTTCGGGGCGCACCGCGCTGGCACTCGCCCTTGCCGCCCGGGCTTCTCGCGAGGATCTGGTGGCCTGGATCGACCCTCTCGATCGTTTTTCACCGCAGGCCGCGTTTCACGCCGGGGTCGAGTTTCGGAACTTCGTCTGGTTGCGCGGGACGCCCGCGAAGGAGCGCGCTCTCGCCGACGCCATCGGCGCTGCCCATGCCCTGGCCGCGGCTTCGCTTTTCGATGTGGTGGTTCTCGACTTCGCCGATCTGCCCGACCGTCTGCTGAAGGCGTTGCCCGTGGCCTGGAACGTTCGCCTTCTGCACGCCTATGAATCCACGGAAACCGCTTGCGTGGTGCTCACGCGCTCGCATTGGGGCGCGAGCCCACGCGGCCTGTCGATCCGCCTGCGCACCGACAAACGTCTCTTCGCACCCACCGGACTTGGCCGGCTTTTGAAGCGGATGGTGGTTTCGGCCACTCAAAGCTGGCCGTTTCTAAAAACCTCCAGCGTCGATCTCGAGGTGCATACGCGATGAGCGTCGAGGTCTCGAGGCTCTTCGGTTGTGTCGTGGCTCCGGCCGCGCAGTTCTCGGCTCAGTTGATCCGGCTTTCGCAGGACTTCACACCGCGTTTCGAAGTGGAGAAGGGGTCGCTCGCCTTGCTCGATCTTTCCGGCTTGTCCCATCTCTTCTCGAGCCCCCGCGAACTCGCGTCGTCGATCCAGACTTCGGCCGTGGGTTACGGCATCGAACACCCGCGCATCGCTCTCGCCACCCGGCTTCAGGCCGCCCGCCGTCTCGCCCTCTTCCGCCCCGGTCTTTCCATAGCGCTCGACGAAAAAGCGGAAGCCGAGCTTTTAGGCGCCCTGCCGCTCGAGAGCCTCGACCTCGACGATCGCACCCTCGATCGACTGCGGAACTGGGGCCTTCATCATTCACGCGACCTCGCGAAACTTCCCGCCAGCGACCTGCGTGCTCGCGGCGGTGCGTTGCTGGTCCGCGCCCACGAATCGTCCTCGGGACGCGACGAACGTCTGCTCGTGCCCATGGAGGAG
>JAGNNV010000304.1 GCA_017990495.1 Vicinamibacteria bacterium | reverse complement strand
ATGGCTCGCGCCCGATCTACGAGGCCACCGCCGTGGTGTCCATCGACGACAGCGCGGTGGCCAGTTTGAAGGTCCGCGCCACTGTGGATCAGGCGAGAAAGATGTCGGCTCTCGCCGAGCAGGTGCGTGCCCTCAAGTCGAATGAAGTGGCTCTGCTGGCGGTGAAGAACCTCGATCCCATCGTGGCCGCCGAGCTGGCGCGAGGGCCACTGGGTGACTGGAGAGATCGCATCGTCGAGGAAGCCCGTTATCAACTTGGCTTTCCCACGGTTCACGGCACCACTCCCACCAACCTCGTCACGGCCTACCGGTCGAGACTGTCGGCCCACTTCGAGCCGCCCGCGTCCTGGGTGTACCTGCGTTTTCAAGGCTACGACGCGGAGAGCGCGGCCCGCGCCGCGAATCATCTGGCCGAGACCTACCTCGCCGAAGTGGCGCGACAGACCGCCGGTGCGGCCGGGGCCAGCCGTCTTCGTATGGACGAGAAGGTCGCCGAGCGGCAGGGCGAAGCATCGGAGACGCTCGGAAAGCTCCAGTCGCTCGAGGCGCGGGAAGGGCTGCAAGCTGCGCAGAGCCGCCGCGAACTGCTCGAGAAGGAGCTCGCTCGTTTGCAGGACTCACTGGTGGCGGTGAGGCAGGTGCGCCTCGCCCGTCGCGCCTTGCTCGAAGAACCCCGCCGTCTTTCGGGCAACGAGATGCTCACGATCCCGTCGATCCGGGACGACAGCGTGGTGGCGGAGTCGGTGAAACGGATCGCCGAGATCGAGAGCCGCCTCAGTCGGGCGGCGGCCACACTGGGCGATCGGCATCCCGACATCGTGGGCTTCCAGGAGGAATTGGACGCCGAACGCCGCCGATTGAACGGTCGCATCGCCGACTTGCGGGAGGCGATTGCGCGCGACGAGCGGCTGGCCCAAAGAGAGGAGGCCCAGATCGTGGCCGCTCTGGAGGCCGCGCAGAGAAGTCTCCCCGACGTGGAAAAGAACGCCATCGAACGTTCGTTCATCCAGAAGGAGGCGGAAGCGCAGCAGCGCGCGGTCGGCGAGATCATCGATAAGAGCGTGCGCGAGGCCGGTGAAGATCAGTTCTTCTCTCCGAAGCTGATCCAGCGGGCCACGACGCCCACCGTCCCCATCTCGCCGCAGCGGGCCCGGAACGTCCAGTACGCCCTGGCCATCGGCCTCGCCCTGGGACTTGCCCTGGTGTGGCTCCGCTCGGCGCTCGACGAAACCCTCAAGACCCCGGAGGAGGTGAAGGCCAGCATCGCCGCGCCGCTTCTCGGGATGGTCCCTCATGTCGATGGCTCGAGCTTTGATCTCCTCGCCCGCGAAGGGCCATCCTCCACGCGTCTTCTCGAGGCCTATCGGGTTTTGCGCACCAACCTCACTCAGGGGGACGAGACGCTGCGGGCCAATCCGTTGATCCTCGTCACCAGTTCGCGCGAGGGCGAAGGCAAAACCACCACCAGCTGCGGCCTTGGGGTGACGCTGGCGCGGGCGGGGAAGAAGGTGCTGCTCATCGACGGTGACCTGCGTCGCGCCTCGCTTTCGAAGCTGCTCTCCGCCACCGGCCGGGCGGGCCTCACCAACGTGGCCGAAGGAAGTCAGATCCGGGCTTGCCTGACCCCCACGTCGGTCACCGGCCTCACCCTTCTGGCCTCGGGCCGCCTGCGTCCGAATCCGGCCGAAATCCTGAATCAGGCGAGCCTCATCACCGCGATCGAGTCGATCCGCTCCGAATACGACTGGATCATCTGCGACGCCCCTCCGGCCTCGCGGTGGCGGATGCCGCCATCCTGTCTCGCCTGGCCGACGCCGTCATCGTGGTGATCGGGGCCAATTCCACTCCACTCGGCACCATCCGCGCCACTCTCGATCACCTGGCCGCTGTGTCGGCGCGGCTGCGCGGGGTGGTCCTCAACAACGTCGACCTGCGCCGCGATTCCCACTACTACAGCTACTACTACTCCGCTCGGTACTCCGACTACGAGGGAACACCAAGAACCTCCCCGGCCAAAGGCGTGCGGGGTTCTCTTCGTTGATTCGGGGAATCTTGCGGCGATGTCGACATTCGTCATGGCGAGGTTTGGCCGGTAAGCTCCCACGGTAATTCACGGTCGGGGCGAGCCGTCGGGGTGACTTTGGGAGGAGAGGTTTTGGCGAAGACGGGAAAGATTGCGCGCCCGACCACGGGTCGGATCTACGAGTCCGATCTTTCCGGGCGGATCGAAGTGTTTTCCCTCTACGAGGTCTTCGAAATGCTCTCGACCGGGCGGAAAAGCGGGCAACTGAAGATGGTGACGACGCTGGGTGAGGGTCGCTGCGTGCTGAACCGGGGCACGCTGATGTCGGCCAGCATCTTTCGCCTGAGCGACAGCGAGGCCATCATCGAGATGTTGTCCACGCGCGAGGGCGCGTTCTCGTTCGTGGCCGCGCCGGCCGCCGATGCCAAAGGCGGGATGGACCTCACCTCTTTGCTCATGGAGACCGTTCGGCTCGAGGACGAGTTCGAGCGCAACGCTTCCTACTACCCGGACGAAGCCACGCGGCTCGGACTCAGTTCAAGGGGAATCCGCGTGGTGACCGACGATCTCTCCTGCGGCGCCCCCCACGTGCTCGAGGTCATCGCCAACAAGCCGAAGATGACCATCCCGCAACTCCTGGCCGCCATCCCGCTGGCCTCGATCAAGATCCGGCTGGCCGTGGCCTGGCTGTCATCGGCGGGGATCCTGGGCGAATACAACACCCAGGCCATCGCCCTTCAGGGCATCCTGGATTCGTGGCATCAGAAGCTCCTGTTCCTCGGCGGTGGCGGCTCGCGCATCCTGCTCGCCACCCATCCCGAGGACGGGCCGCAGGAGATTTTCAAGATGGTCTCCACCGTGGCCATGGACACCAAGGCGCCCATGCCGGAGATGACCCTGCCCCATGATGGCCCGGGTGTGGTGCGTCTGCGGCCGCCCACCGGAGGGCTTCTCTCGATCACCATCCTGCCCGTGCACAAGCGCCACCGCGGCACTTTCCAGTCGCTCGCCGCGTCGGCGCAACTGGTGGCAATGGGCGGCGTGGCTCGCACCGAAGAGGGTTCGGTGTGGCTGAGCCTGATCCCCGAGACCACCGGGCTCGTGACCTGGGAGCCCGCGCAGGAGGGGCCGGAAAGCCTCCGCGACGCTTTGCGCGACTACGCCGACTCGAAGATGTAGCGGGAGCGCCTCAGGCGCAGTCGCGGCTGGTGATGGCGGCGGTGTTCGCCAGTTCCTGGAGAAGCAGCAGAGCGGTCTGACCGTTCATGGTGAAAGGATCGAGCACCGGCTTCTCGGAGAAGCGCAGGATGCTGCCCACGTTCACTCGGTTCAGGTTGACGCTGCCCATCCGCCAGCCCGAGAAGCGCCGCTCGGTGATCTCGGAGTACTCGAGCAGCGTGACATCCTGGTGCCGCGGATCGCGGATGATGTTCGCGTACAGCGAGTTCACCGCTTCCCGGCCGCCCTCGAGGGCCTGGAGGAAGACCTTGCCCTGGGGATAACTGCACAGGATTCCGGTGATGCCGAACTCGGTGTTGAACCGGCCCGATCGTTCCATGATCGCGGCCAGAAGAGCGTCGTCGATTTCGGCGGTGGAGCGGCTCGCGTAAAGAAGTCGTACCAGCATGGTCTCTTGTCCTATGTCTTCCGGTTGGCGAGCAGGGAGAGGAACTCCCGGCGCAGGTCGGGATTCTTGAGGAAGGAGCCGCGCATGACGCTGTTGGTCATCTTGGATTCCATGTCCTTGACCCCTCGCCACTGCATACAGTAGTGGTCGGCTTCCATCACGATGGCGAGGCCGTCCGGCTGCATCTTGTCCTGCAGCAGTTCGGCCAGCTGGTTGATGGCCTCTTCCTGGATCTGGGGCCTCGTCATCACCCACTCGACGAGGCGGGCGTATTTGGAGAGGCCGATCAGGGCCGAGTGCTCGTTGGGCATGACCCCCACCCAGATGCTTCCGATGATGGGGCACATGTGGTGCGAACAGGCGCTGCGCACGGTGATGGGCCCCACGATCATCAGTTCGTTCAAGTGGGAGACGTTCGGAAACTCCGTCACCTTGGGCTGGGCGTGATAACGGCCCGCGAACACCTCGTTCAGGTACATCCTGGCCACCCGGCGCGCGGTGTCCCTTGTGTTGTGGTCGCTCTCGGTGTCGATGACCAGGGCGCTCAGCAGGCCGTCGAGCTTCTCCGCCACTTCGGATTGCAGCTGATCGAGCTCGCCCTCTTCGATGAAGGCGGCGATGTTGTCGTTGGCGTGGAAACGTCGTCCGGCCTTCACCAGCCGCTGCCGGATGCG
>JAGNNV010000303.1 GCA_017990495.1 Vicinamibacteria bacterium | reverse complement strand
CCGCAGGCAGACCCAGCGAGACCGAGACAATGGGGGCGTCGAGATCCCGTTCGTTGCGATCCTGATGCAGAGTCAGCCGGCTGCCCGGGGCGTAGCGATTGATGAGGCAGGCGTCGGGCACGAAGTCTCGATATCCGCTTTCCGCCGCGGCACGACGCGCGAGGTCGAGAAAGACCGCGGGCAAAGGCGGCCAGGGGCGGCCGGTGTCGGGATCCACACCGTCGTAGCGATAGCCGCGCCGGTCGCTGACCCAGCCGAGAGGACCACAGTTGGTCATGGCCACCGACATGCGGTGGCCGCCGGGCGTGACCAGATGCCGAAAAGGCGCCTCGGCGAGGATCCCTCCGAGCGCCTTCTCGATCAACTCACTCAGGTCCACCGCGAACCCCCGCAGCAGGAAGGCGCCGGCGGCCAGATCTTCTTTTGACCGCGGCTTCGCCAGCAGATCGTCGAAGAGAAGGCCGGTGACGCCCCGGGCTTTCATGCCGCGTCGTGAAAGATCACGCCCAGAGTATGACGATGGCCGGCGTGAATCCGGCTCACCCCGTGCCGCATGTTGACCCGGTAGAAACCACGGCTTCCCCGGACCGGCCGCTGATGCACCGCGAAGATCACAGCATCGCCCCGACGAAGCGGCACCACCGCCACCCGCGACTGCATACGCGGCCTCTGCTCGGTGAGAACGAGTTCACCACCCGCGAAATCGACGTCGGGCTCAGACAGCAGGATCGCGACCTGGAGCGGGAACACGTGTTCGCCATACAGGTCCTGATGCAGACAGTTGTAGTCACCCTCCCCGTACTGGAGCAGCAGAGGAGTCGGCCGGGTTTGGCCCGCAGCATGGCAGCGCAGCAGAAAGTCGTCGTGATCTTCTGGAAAACGCGGCTTGAGACCCATGGTCTCGTTCCAGCGATTCGCCACGCCGCGCAGGTGCGGATAGAGGGCGCCGCGGAGCCGGCGCACGAGGTCGGGCAGCGGATACGAGAAGTACTTGTACTCCCCGCGGCCGAAGCCGTGACGACCCATCACCACCCGGCTGCGGAAGATCTCCTCCTTCACGTAGAGCGCGGCGAGTGCTTTCGCCTCGCGAGCCGAGAGCAACCCGGGAACGATGGCCCATCCATCGAGGTCGAGGGCGATCTCGATCTGCGGCCAGTCGAGCGCATCCGCCCGATCGGCCAGAGTTGCGAGGGCGGGAGTTTCAAGCGTGTCGATCATCGGGCCAGATTACGGAACGCCGGAACATCGGACACTCCCTTTCTTGCTCTACAAACCCGCCTTCTCTTCGGGTGGTCCGGCGATCCCCTTCTGAAAATAGGTGTCGGTGCCATCGAGCCAGTCCTTGCGGATGGGGCTGAAGATGTCGAGTTCCAGCGTGTCCTCGAGGGCCACGGCCTCGTGCTCCACCCAGGCCGGGATGACCAGGATCTCGCCCGCGTTCACCACGAACTCCTGCTCGGCGACGATCAGGCGGAGAGAGCCCTGGAAGACGTAGGTGAGCTGCTCGCTTTCGTGCGAATGCCGGGGCACGTAGGCGCCCTTCGCGAGGTTGATGAGGCCCGCCATCGCCGAGGCCCCGGTGACGACCTGCCGCGTGATCATCGGCGTGACGTTGTCCTTCGGAATCTGCGACCAGACGAATTTGCGCGCGCCTTGGGTGGTCATCGTGTGATCGTACCCGACGCATGACGCCCTGATGTCAGAATCAAATCGATGGACACGTTCGACGCGGGTGCGCAGCCCCTCCCCATCCTGATCGCGGGCGACCCGCGCCTCCGCGAGCGCTCGACGGAGATCGCCGACGTCGATTCGGGGCTGATCGACGAGGCCTCACGCCTGATCGCCACATTGCGCGACTTCCGTGAACGCAGCGGGTTCGGCCGCGCCATCTCCGCGGTGCAGGTGGGCGTGATGAAGCGCATGGTGGCCATGAATCTCGGGGCGGGCCCGTTCATCCTCGTCAATCCCGAGATCACCTGGAAGAGCGATGAGACGTTCCTGGTGTGGGACGACTGCTTGAGCGTTCCCGACGTTCTGGTCCACGTGCGACGCCATGTCTCCGTCTCGCTCACTTACCGCGACCATCGGTTTCGCCTGCGGCGCTGGAGCCATCTGCCCCCGGATCTTTCTGAGTTGATCCAGCATGAAGTCGATCATCTGGACGGCACGCTCATGACCGACCTCGCGGAAGGAGAGGGGGCTATCCAGCCTCTCTCGCGTTGGGCCGAGCTCGTGGGCGCGGCGCGGCCGGTCAGCCCGCTCTCGCTCGACCGCATCGTTGAAGAGGAGAGCGAGGCGCCCGGCAGCACGCCAGCCTGATCGTGGAATTACTCGGCGGCCTACTCTTGCTCTTGCGGCCTTGCATCGAGGAAGTCGTTCACCATCGGGACGATGGTCGCCATGCGCTGCATCAGCGTGACGTGCGTGGTGTCGGGCAGAATGGCCAACCGCGAGGCTGAGCGCGGCCCCAGGTCGCCGTGCGTCCCGCCGCCCTTCAGGCGAAACATCTCCTCGATGTGGTCGAGCCGTATCCCGTCGGCGTCGCCGTGGATGAAGAACATCGGCGCCGTAGTCGCCTTCAGTTGATTGGCGCTCAGGTCGTGTCCCTTCGGAGCCGTGGCGACCATCCGCGCGACGAACTTCGGAAAGTCGTCCGGCGTCGGGCTCAGCTTCTTGTACTCGGTTTCGAGGGGTGAGTCTTTGAATGCTTCGGCCGTGATCTTCGAAATCGCGTCGACCCCTTCCTTGACCGCTCCGTCACTGCGGAGCCTGGCCGAAATACTGACGACCTTGCGCACTTTGTCCGGATGGCGGCTCGCACACTGCATCGCCACGCCTCCGCCCATGCTGTAGCCGATGAGGTCCGCCTTCGGGATCTTGAGGTGGTCGAGCAGCGCCGCCACGTCGTCGGCAAGGTGTTCCTGGCTGATGGCGCGCTCGATGTCCGCGGTGCGTCCGTGGCTCTGCATTTCGACGGCGATCACTTTCCGCGTCTTGGCGAGTTCAAAGGTCCACCCGGTCCAGTTGTTGGTGATGGTCATGAACGCGCCATGGAGCAGCACCACCGGCTCGCCGCTGCCATGGACCTCGTAGTACATCTTCAGCCCATTGACGGGCGCGTAGCCCGTCGTTGGCTCTTGCTGCGCTGAAACGACAGCCGGCGCGAACAGCGTCAAGAGAAAAGCTGTTGTCTTCCTCATGGTCACCCTTGAGCCAGCACTCCGTCGAGCTGCTGGTAGCTCGTCTCCATGCCATCGGTCATGCCGGTAGAGAACGCCTCGTCGCGGTCGGCCTTCGAGGCGTACTTGATCGAGGTCGCCACATTCGTCATCCCGTCGGCTTCCTGGAAGGTGACGGTCACGATCGACGGTTCGCCCCCCATGGAGAAGCCCAGATCACCCGGATCGTAAGCCTGGGTGTGCACGATTCTCGCGTGCGGAACGACTTCCAGGACCTCGCCAGTGAATCCGAACTCCTGGCCGTTCTCGTCACTGCGCCACCGCCAGCGATACCGGCCGCCGACGCGCATGTCCATCTCGCAGACAGGCATCGACCAACCAGCGCCGCCCGAGCACCAACGACGCAGCAGGTCCGGTTCCATGTAGGCCCGCCACACCAGTGTGACGGGAGCATCGAAGCTCCGTTTGACGAGCACCTCGGTATCTGACGGCAGGCTTGCTTCGGCGGGTTTCATTTCCTTCGCTCCTGTTTCTCTTGTTGTTTCAACTCTGCAAGCAAGGCATCGAGCCGCTTGTAGTTGCCTTCCCAGATCTCCTGCACCTGTTCCAGCCAGTCGGTGACGGCCTTCAGTCGCTCCGGCACCAGCTTGCACGGCCGCAACTGAGCCTCTTTGCGACGCGAGATCAGCCCTGCGGACTCCAGCACCTTCAAGTGCGAGGAAATCGTGGGCTGCGTCAGCGAGAAGTGGCCAACGAGCTCAGATACAGAGGCCTCGCCGCGGGCAAGGTGCACCACGATTCCTTGTCGAGTGGGATCCGCAAGAGCGGCAAAAACCAGGTCCAGATGCTTCATGCGCATAGAGTACAGACTATATAGATATTTGTCAATATACAAAGTGAAGTTTGTATGGTGGGCGACGACAACGTGGCCGCCGAGTGAGCTACTCAGCCCGCAGTGTTTCGGCAGGATCGAGCCGACTGATCCGACGCGCAGGGATGTAGGCGGCTCCGGCCGAAGCCACAAGCAAGACGAAGGTGGCCGCCGCGGACAGTGGAATGCTCAGCGGGCCAAAGTCAGCAAGAAGGGTTCCGGCGGCGCGAACGAGGAGCCACGAGACCGCCGCTCCAATCAAGAGTCCGGCCGCCACGGGAAC
>JAGNNV010000302.1 GCA_017990495.1 Vicinamibacteria bacterium | reverse complement strand
TTCAATCTCGCGGAGGACCCGGGAGAGCTCGTGGACCTGGCGGACAGCCAGCCGGACCGCGTCAAGGACCTGAACGATCGTCTGGTTCGATGGCAGCGCGAAACAAACGCGCAGATGCCGCTTCCGAATCCCCGCTTCGATCCATCCCTTCCGGCGGTCAGGGACAAGGCCTTCGCCATCCGCCTGGCTATGAAAGAGCGTGCGGAATTCGAGCGGCGTCTGAAGGAATACCAGGCCAAGGTCTCCGGATCCACGCCCAAGTAAGCCCCCGAAGCCGTCAGTCTGCCTGATCGGAGCGGAGGCGAGCCGCCAGCAGTTCCGGTGTCGCGGCCGAGAGAGCCTCGATGTGCCCGGGGCCGGTACCGCAGCATCCGCCGAGCAGACGCGCGCCCGCGGCGACCCATGAGGCGGCCACGGTGGCCAGATCCGCAGGCGATATGACGTCCACGAAGTTCCAGTTTGGCTTGGTGAAATACCCGGACTCGGGGTACACGCCGATCGGTCCCGACCACCGTTTCCGCAGCAGTTCGATGGCCTGGGGAATGGCTTCGATCTCGCTGTGCATGATGTTGACCACGGTCGGTCCCATCGGGATGAGAGCGTCCAGCACCGTGACCAGCTCCAGGTTCGGGTAGTCGAAGCTCACGATCCGGCCGTCCTCTGTCTTCCTGCAGGCGACTCCCAGCCAGACGGGGAGCCCGGTCTCCTGTGCGGCCTGCATCGCGCGGGACGCGTGGCTCGTTTCGACGATCATCTCCAGAGCGATCAGGTCGACGCCCGCGTCCGACAGCAGGCCGGCCGCTTCCCGGTAGGCCTCGAGTTCCTTTTCGGGATCGAGGAACGTGTCTTGATCGAAGCCGGGCGGCTCCGTCGAAATCGAACCGGCCACGGCCACCCCTGGTTCGGCGGCGTTCTCGCGGGCCTGCTTCGCCAGCCGGACTGCGCCGCGGTGGACCTCTTCGACCTGGTCGCCGTAGCCCGCGGGTTCGAGCATCTGCCGGGTGGATCCGAAGGTGTTGGTGATGATCACCCTCGCCCCGGCGCGGATGTAGTCCTCGTGGATTTCACGGACGACGTCTGGATGGGTGAGCACGGCGGCTCCGCTCCAGGCGATCTTGTCCATGGGCACTCCGCGCCGTTGCAGTTCGGTGCCCATGGCCCCGTCGATCAGGAGGATCCGGTCCTCCTCGAGTTGCTGCGGCCAGGGGTGTTTCATGGTCGGAGTCGCGAACCGGACTAGTTCGGGCGCGGGCCGGGCGGGAGGTGCTCGATCAGGTAACGCGCGATGAGGTTGCGAACGTGGAGCGTTGAGCCCGGCCCCTCCGAAAGACCGTGGTCGCGGTTGGGGTAGGTCATGTAGTCGAAGCGCTTCCCGAGTTCGATCAGCCGGTCGACCAGCGCTTCGGTGATCTGGATGTGGGTGTTGGTCTCGCCGGTGCCGTGCATGATGAGGAGCCGGCCCTTGAGGCCCTCCGCGTAGTTGATCGCGGCGGCGCGGCGGTATCCTTCGGGGTTCGTCGCGGGTGTGCGCATGAAGATTTCCTGGAACCACGCGTTGTAGAGCTCCGGTCGCGGCTTCGGCGCCACCGCGATCGCGACGTGGTAGTCGTTCGGCTTTCGGAAGATCGCATTGAGCGTGTTCGAGCCGCCCCCGCTCCAGCCCCAGATGCCCACCCGGGAAAGATCGACGTACGGACGCTGCCGGCCGAGTTCACGCAGGCCCTCGGCCTGCTCGTCGGTGGAGAGGGGGCCGAGGCTGCCGAACACCGCTCGCCGCCATGCCGCACCCTTTGGAGCAGGCGTGCCGCGATTGTCGATCGAGGCGACGAGATACCCGGCCTCCGCCATGGCCCGGCTGAAGAGGTTCTGTCCGCCGCCGGACCAGTCGTCGGTGACGGTCTGCAGATGCGGCTCGCCGTAGATGAAGATGAAGAGCGGGTACTTTCGCGAAGGATCGAACCCCGGTGGTTTCAGCAGCCAGGCGTCCATCTCGACCCCTCCCGCGATGGTCAGCTTCAGGAACTCGACCGGCTGATCGAACCACGCCCGGGCCCGCTCGCGCAGCGTTTCATTCGTCTCGAGGACACTGATCACGCGATGCGACGGAAGCTCGACGAGTTGGATCCTGGGTGGCGTGTCGTAGGTCGAGTACGTGTGGAGCGCGAACCGACCGTCGGGGGAGAACTCGTAAGCGTGCGTGCCCGGCTCGTTGCGCGGGCTCACGCGTTCCGGCGGCGTCGTGCCATCGAGTCGCACGCGGTAGAGATATCGCTGGGTCGCGTTCTCCGGCGAGGCAAGGTAGTAGAAATAGCCCTGCGTCTCGGCGGTCCGGCCGCGCGCGATGACGTCGCTCGGGCCGGGGGTGAGAAGTCTGGGCGGGGCTCCATCGCGGGAGTGGACGTAGGCCTGACGCCAGCCGCCCTTCTCGCTCAGCAGGACGAAGGAGCGGTTGTCGCGGATCCACTCGATCCCGGCGTTCGCGGCATAACTCGCATCGACCCAGGCAGGGTCGGTCTCGGCGTAGAGCGTGGAAAGGCCACCGCTCTTGAGGTTCGCGATCAGGAAGGAGCGCGCATCGCGGCCGCGCGAGAGGCGCTCGATCAGCACCTCTTCCGGTCCCACGAAGCTGACGCCGTTCAGGTAGTAGCCCTCGGGCGCGGCAGGTACGGCGAGCCAGCGGGTCTCGCCGCCGTCCGCCCCGACCACACCGACGCGGAGCGCCGGTATCACACCGCCGACTCTCGCAAAGCGACGGTAATGAACCTGAGGATAGGTGGGGTCGCTCGTGTCGAGCATCGGCCGCAGGGCGACCGCTCGCGAATCCGATTGCACATAGACGACGCTCCGTCCATCCGGGCTCCAGGCCGGGCCGGCGCCCGAGCCGTTCATCACGGCGTCAACCGCTCCATCGGACGTCAAGGCGACCGTGCGCTCGCCCTGAAAGTCGCGCGCGTAGAGATTGTGCTCGCGCACGTACAGGAAGCGCGCTCCATCAGGGGACATGCTCTGGCGCAAGGGAATGCGCTCGGCGCCCGCGGCGAGCGGCTCGAGCACTCCAGAGCGACGGTCGAAGTGCCAGTAGTCCGCGAGCCTGCGGCCGCTACCCCCTGGATCGGGCCGCGCGTCGGTGAGCAGCAGCAGCCGCGCACCGTCCGGCGAGGCTGCGCCATCCTCGATAACGAGCGGCTGTGCGCGGCCGGCCACCACGAGTCGCTCGAGCGAGAGAAGCACACTGCGGCGCCCGTCGCGGGTGTCGTAGACGATCAGCTCGCGTTGGCCGCCGCCGGCCGCGCGCTCCTCGAGGGTTACGAGTCCGGACCCGTCGGGCAGCCAGACCAGGGGACGCACCGAGCGGGCCGCGAACTCTCGCCGCTCATAGATGGCGCGCAGGCGGGTCTCCACCTTCGTCAGGGGTTCGAAGCCCTGTCCGAAGCTGGAGGGCGGGACAGCAGAAACGGCGACTGCGAGCAGCAGGAGCGGTAGACCTCCAACGGTTGCCAGGCACCGCGCGCCTGACGCCGAAGACTCGATCGCCGCGACCGGTCGGAGGCGGCCACGACCACGAGAACGCTCCGGCGCTTGATGCGGTGGCTCGCCCGCGTCACCTAAGATCCCGACGTTCAGTGCGGTCGTATCGATTGGAGAATTCGACATGATTAGCGTCCCTCCACGCGCGGTGCGCGCTCTTGCTTTCGTTGTGTTGCTGGCGCCTTCAGCCGGGGCAGAGGCGCCGCCGTCTTCGTCATTGAGCCCCGCGTCGGCCGAACGCTTCGCGAAACTCGCGCTCGGGTGCGTCACGCGGGACTATCCCAACAAGATCGCCCATGTCCTCGAAGGCCCCGAGGACGCGAAGCCCCCGCGCGAACTGACGCCCGCGTTCTACGGGTGTTACGACTGGCATTCGGCGGTTCACGGACACTGGCTTCTGGCGCGGCTCGTACGACAGTTTCCGGGGGCCGCGTTCGCGGCGGATGCGCGGGCCGCCCTGGGGAAGAACCTCACGACCGAGAACATCGCGGCGGAGGTCGCTTACATCGGACGCGCTTCTCGCGTGTCGTTCGAGCGGCCCTACGGCCTCGCGTGGCTCCTGCAACTCGCGGCCGAACTTAAGTCCTGGGACGACAGGGAGGCGAGGGGCTGGTCTCGCGCGCTCGAACCGCTGGAATCGCTGGCCGCGAAGCGGGTTCGCGACTGGCTGCCGAAGCTCCTCAATCCGATCCGGGTAGGCGAACACGATCAGACGGCCTTCGCCCTCGGCCTGATGTTGGACTGGGCAAAGGTCACGAGCGACGGCCCGATGACCGACTTGCTCCGGAGCCGTTCCATGGCCTATTA
>JAGNNV010000301.1 GCA_017990495.1 Vicinamibacteria bacterium | reverse complement strand
CCTCGAACACCTACGTGTTCTTCACCTCGGACAACGGCCTCCATCGCGGAGAACATCGCCTGCGCGGAGGGAAGAACACACCGTACGAGGAGTCCATTCGCATGCCCTTCTACGTGCGTGGCCCCGGCGTGCCCGTGGGCCGCACCATCGAACACCTCTCCGGCCTCGTCGACCTGGTGCCCACGTTCCTCGCTTTGGCGGGAGCCACCATCCCGGGCTCGGTCGATGGTATGTCGCTGGCCCCCCTGCTCACCGCCACCCCGCCCTCGACCACGGCCTGGCGGCAGGAGATGTTGATCGAGCACCCGGGTGGAGCCGGTCTGCCCGTGCGCATTCCGCCTTACTACGCGGTGCGGACGGCTACCGAGCTTTACGCCGAGTACGACAACTTCGAGAACGAGTACTACGACCTGCGCACCGATCCCATGCAGCTCCAGAACCTCGCGCGTTCCGCGTCGTCGTCCACCCTGGCCCGCCTGAGCGCCCGCGTGGCCGCGCTAAAGGCCTGCCGCGGCGCGTCCTGCCGACCGTAGGGCCAGCAACCGGGGCGAACCGGTCGCTGAGGGTGGTCCGTGCTGCGAAGCGGTCGAGCGCGCAGCCTGGCCTTGGGCCAAGCGGCGGCACTTGCTCCGCGGGGTGGCTTGGCCCAAGGCCAGGCTGCGCGACCGAACGCTTCCAGACGCGACTCAGCCACCGGGCGTAAGCGGTGGCCTCGCCCAGGGCCAGGCTGCGCGGCCCCTACGGGTTCGTCAATATCTTCGAATAGGCCTTGGTGATGGCGTCGAACCACGTCTGGGCCATGATGTCGTAGCCGATGGCGGTGGGGTGGACGTGGTCTGAGAGCAAGGCCGAGAGGGGCCGCCCCGATTTCATGAAGGCCCCGTTCAGATCCACCAGCACCGCGCCTTCCTCCTCGGCCACCAGTTTCAGCGCGACATTTTGCGCGGCCACCCATTCGTTGCGCGAAGCCGGGGCGCGTCCGTCGTAGTCGGTGTTGCTGGGCAGGATGGTGGCCAGAAAAGCGTGGCTCCGGGACCGGTTGATCTGCTGCACGATCGAGCGCAGGTTCGAGATGGTCATGGCGCAGGCGTCGAGGCCGCGGCAGCGCAGGTCGTTCCAGTCGTTCACACCATAGTGGATGAGGACGAAGGCCGGCTGGATGTTGCCGAGATCCCGGCCGATCAGTTCAGCGCCGTCCTGGCTGTAAGTGGCGTCGCGCCCGCGGTTCGCCACCTCGCCCGATCCGAAGTGGGCGCGCAGCATGGTCTCGAGCTTCGTTCGGTAGCCGGTTCCGTCGCCGATATGGGGCTCGCCGTTGGTGATGCTGTCGCCGAATCCCAGATAGACGTTGGCCCGGTTGCCGCCCCGGGGGAGGGTGATGGGCACCCGCACGTCGCCGGTGGTGGGAGCCGAGAAGTTGATGGCGGCCGCGGGGGGGCGGTAGAAGGGGGGCAGGCTCGCCGCGGTGACCGTGGCCGATTGCGTGCCTCCGGTCACCTGCAGGGTGGCCTGGCCGCTGGTGGCCGCGGTTGAGCCTTTGGTTGAGCCCACCACCATTTCGGCCCCGGGGATGCGCGTTCCCTCGTTCGGCTCGTACGTGCCGTTTTCGTTCTCGTCCAGGTAGGCCACGAAGGTGACCGACTGCGTGGCCGGTGTGGGAGTGGGAACGGCGGTGGGACCCACACCCGATCCGCCACATGAGGGCAGGAGGGATGCGAGCACCAGGGCGCCAGAGAGGATCCGGACCGAGCGGCGATTCATAGGAAGCCGTGAATTCTAGCCTTAACAAGATGTGATGAATCGCACCTGTTCCGGACCGCTTCTTTTTGCGTCTTCCTCCCGGAATCGCCTCTTCGGCTAGAGTACCAATCTCCGACTTCTAGAGTTCCCGCGAAACCACCAGAAACTATGGCGCACAATCCTGCGACCCAAGGGACACCCAAGCCCACTACAACCGGGTCGATCAAGCGGCCGAACCGACGCATCACCGCGCGCATCGCGTGCCGGCTGAGTGTGTCTTACGCCGCCACTCCGGGCGAATGGCGTCCGGCCACGGCCATGGACCTCTCTCGCCTCGGCTGCCGGCTGCGCACAGGCGAAGACCTTCCCCGTGACAAAAAGGTGCAGGTGCGGGTCGAGTTCCGCATGGCCGACGAGCCCGCGCTCACCGTCGACGGCGTGGGCACGGTGATGTGGACGCGTCTTGAAGGCCTGTCCTTCCAGACCGGCATCCAGTTCGACGGCGAGCCGGAAGGTCTGTCCGACCTTCTCGGCATCGCGCGTTAACTTCGCGCCCCGGCTGCTAGAACGTCCGGCGGGCTTCGATGCGCAGGCGTCGCAGCCAGTTCGTCCGCTCGGCCACGTTGGGCGCGTCCTTGAACTGCTGCATCTGCCCGATGACGTGGAACGACGACTTCGGCGACTGCGCGAAGGCGAACTCGGCGCGATGGCCGAGCCAGCCCGTGCCCCAGAAGAAATCGTCGCCCGCGTAAGCCGCGACCGTGACGTCCTTGTCCATCTTGGCGTAGGTGTACTCGCCGCGGAAGCGGGCATCACGCAGCGAGCCGAGGACGAGCGAGGCCCAGATGCCGTTCTTCTGATCGGCGGCCTTGTGGTTCCGCGCGCCGTCGAGCACCACCTGGATGGGGATGGGGGTGTCGGTGCGCAGGCGCAGGGTGACATCGATGACTCCATACTCGCGGGTGAGTTCGCCGGCCACACGGGTGTTCTGGCGGCGGATCATCCGCTCCAGATGCTGAAGTTTGTCGAACTGAAGGTAAGTCACCGAGAGATCGGCGCGTTTGCCGGCTCCGAAACCGAGGTCGAGCGAGCCGCCTTTGATGGTGACGCCGTCGCCCACGCTCGAGCCTTCGGCGTCGACCGAGTCGATGAACACGTGGCTGCCGCGTGAATAGATGCCCGAGACCCGGGCCGTGGGCTCGCCGGTTTCGCTCTGGTGAAGCACCCAGGTGGCCGAGCCGCCCTGAATGCGCAGGTCCTTGTCCCAGATCATGTCGGTGAGACGGAAGGGCATGATCATGCGGCCGGCGTCGACCTTGATGCCGCCGAGGTTGATTCCGAGGTAGGCCAGATCGAGGCGGATGCTGCGCGAGTCGTAGTTGTCACGGATGAGGGCCAGGGGCAGCGGAACATCCTCGGGCTCGAGGTTGTTGTCCTTGGCGTAGTTCAGATCGGCGCCCAGGCCCATGCGCAGGCTGGAAGTTTCAACTTCAAAACGCGGGCGCAGCTGGAAACGTGTGCGGCTGCCCGGCACCGGGTCCGGCTTGGCGAAGAAGTTGTCGTTCCATTCATGGCGGATCATGAAGTCGCCGGTGATGGGAGCCTGTTTCTGCTGCTGCGCCAGCGCGGGCGCAGCGGGCAGAAGGGCCAGGAGAATGAGCCCGAGACGGGAAGTGAAACTGACGGCCGTGTTTATGTTCATCCTCCAGCCAGTCTAACGGGGAACCGGCGGTCGTCCGATCGTCTTGGAAGCCAAGGGGGCGGCCCGCTACGATGCGGGCGTTGATCACCAAGCAGCGCCTTTCCATCGTGGTTCCCGCGTGGAACGAAGCGCAGACCATTGGGGGCGTGGTGGACGAGACGCGCCGAGCCCTGGAGCCCGCGTTTGCGGGAGCCTTCGAAGTGGTGGTGGTGGACAACGGCTCCACCGATGACACCGCGGCTCGGGCCCGCGCCGCCGGGGCCAGGGTTGTGGCTGAGGCGCGCCGTGGTTACGGCCAGGCGTGCCTCACCGGAATCGCCGCCTCTGCCAAAGACGCGGTGATCGTCTTCATGGACGGCGACGGCAGCGACGACCCCGCCGAGATCCCTCTTCTGGTCGCGCCGATCCTTGATGGGACCGCCGACCTCGTCATCGGATCACGCGAATTGGGAGTGTCCGAGAAGAACGCGCACCCCTGGCACGCGGTTCTGGGCACGCGGCTGTGCGTTGCCCTGATGAATCTGAGCATCGGCACGCGGGCCACCGACCTCGGTCCGTTCCGCGCCATATCGGCGTCCGCCCTCGAGCGGCTGGGCATGAAAGACGCCACCTTCGGCTGGACCACCGAGATGCAGATCAACGCCCATCGCAAAGGGCTCCGCACCGTGGAGGTTCCGGTGAATTACCGCTGCCGCCGAGGCGGCGACAGCAAGATCAGCGGCTCGTGGCCGCAAAGCGTTCGCGCGGGTTCGCGGATACTGAGCCTGATTCTCCGCGAGGCCTGGGCGCGCTGAACGCGCCGGCTGGCCTGCGGATACAGGAACGACCTACCGCGAGCTGGTGAAGGGCTTGCGGCGCGCGCCGAACGCGGGCGCGCTGCTGCGGGTGGCCTCGGCG
>JAGNNV010000300.1 GCA_017990495.1 Vicinamibacteria bacterium | reverse complement strand
CTGAACGCGGTCGGACGCAGCGTCCTTCGGCCGGACGGCCTGGCCAAGGTGAGTGGGCGGGCCCTTTATCTCGACGATCTGCCCGAGAACGGGTGCTGGCACGGGGCCACCGTGCGCTCACCCCACGCTTCGGCGCTGATCACCTCTATCGACGTCTCGAGCATCACCGATCCCGAGGTGAAGGTGCTCACCGCGAAGGACGTGGGCCCTCGCAATTCGGTGCATCTCATCCACGACGACTGGCCCATCCTGGCCGATGGCCGGGTGAACCATGTAGGTGAAGCCGTGGCCCTGGTGGCCGCGCCCACCCTCGCCCGTGCCCGCGCCGCTGCCCTGCTCGTCAGAATCGTCTATGTCGTGGAGACACCGGTCCTGACCCTGGCCGAAGCGCAGAAGGGCGACCCGCGAACGAGCGGCCGGCTGAACGTCCTGGCCAAGTGCGACATCACGCGCGGTCACGTGGAGACCGGCTTCGGAGAAGCCGAGGTCATCGTCGAAGGAGAGTATTCGACGGGGCACCAGGAGCACGCCTACATCGAGCCACACGGCATCATCGCCACCCCGAGTTTCGACGCGGCCGCGAGCTTCACCGGGCTCGACATCGTGGGCTCGCTCCAGTGCCCGTACTACGTGCACAAGGCGCTCACCTACCTCTTCGACATGAGCGATTCGGCCATCCGTGTGCGTCAGTCGGTCACCGGCGGCGGCTTCGGGGGCAAGGAAGACTACCCAGACATGATCGCCGCTCACGCGGGCCTGCTAGCTCGCGCCTGCCTAAAGCCGGTGAAGATCATCTACGAGCGGCAGGAAGACATCATCGCCACCACCAAGCGTCATCCCTCGCGCGTGTCGATCCGCACCGGGGTGAGGCGCGACGGAACTCTCGTGGCCATGGACATCGAGGTCTGGCTCGACGGCGGCGCCTACATCACTCTCTCCCCCGTCGTGCTTTCGCGAGCCGTGCTGCATGCGGCCGGCGCCTACTCCTGCCCCCACGTGCGGATCCGGGGACGGGTGCTCGCCACCAACACCGCGCCCAACGGCGCGTTCCGCGGCTTCGGCGCGCCGCAGAGCCTGTTCGCGGTGGAACGGCAGATGGACAAGGTGGCGCGCGCTCTCGGTCTCGATCCTTTCACCATCCGCAGCCGCAACGCGTATCGCGAAGGCGACATCACGCCCACGGGTCAGGTCCTCAAAGAGAGCGTCAGCGCCGTGGCCGTGCTCGAACGCGCGCAGGCCGCGAGCGGCTTCACCGAGAAGTTCGCGGCCAATGAGGCGGCTCGCGCCGATCGCAAAGACGATGGTCGGCCGCTCCGCGGCATAGGCCTGTCTCTCTTCTGGCACGGCTCAGGTTTCACCGGCAACGGCGAGCGGCGGATGATGTCGAAGGGCGCGGTCCGCCTGCGCGCCGACCTGAAGATCGAAGTGCTTTCCTCCTCCACCGACTTCGGCCAGGGCACCGAAGGCATCTTCCGGCAGATCGTGGCCGACGCTTGCGGCGTTCATCTCGACGACGTGGTGGTGCACATTCCCGACACCGCCGCCGTCCCTGACTCCGGTCCCACCGTCGCCTCCCGCACCGTCATGGTGGTGGGTGGCCTGCTGAGGCGGGCCGGGGCGAAGCTTGCGGAAACGCTCCGCACCTTCGCCGCGCACTCCTCGGGATCGGCGCCGGCGGGTGTGCTGCTCCACAACGGCATCTTCGAGACTGAGCGCGGACGCACCCCCTTCGCGGACATCGCGCGGCGCTACATCGCACTCCACGGACCGCTCACCACCGAGGCCACCTTCGAGCCCACCCCGGGCAGCGACTTCAACGAGGAGACCTATCAAGGCGATGCCTACGCCGCCTATGGCTGGGGCGCCGATGTGGTTGAAGTCGAGGTGGATCCCGACACCTTCACCACCCGCCTGGTCAAGCTCACCACGGTGAGCGACGTGGGCCACGTGGTCCACCCCGTGCAGTGCGCGGGCCAGGTGGAAGGCGGCACCCTTCAAGCGCTGGCCTGGGGACATCTCGAGGAAATGAAGATGAAGGACGGCCGCTATCTGAACGATCGACTCCAGACCTACCTGATCCCAACGATGGCCGACACCCCCGATATGGAGACCATCCTGCTCGAGAACCCGAGTTCCCATGGCCCCTTCGGCGCCAAGGGCGTGGGTGAACTGCCCATGGACGGCGGCGCTCCCGCCCTGCTCCAGGCGATCGAGAACGCCACCGGCATCGCTCTGTCCTCTATCCCCGCTACCCCAGAGCGCCTCTTCGAAGCCTCGCGCGGCCCGGTGCGATCATGAGCACGAAGTACAAGTTCACGATCAACGGCAAGGCCGCCGAAGTCGAGGCGCCGCCCATGGCCCGTTTGCTCGACGTTCTGCGCCGCGATCTCGGCCTCACCGGATCGAAAGAAGGCTGCGGCGAGGGCGAATGCGGCGCCTGCACCGTGCTCATCAACAACGAGGCGGTCTGCTCGTGCCTCGTCCCGCTGTTCCAGGTGGAAGGCGCTTCCATCACCACCATCGAGGGGTTGTCCCACGAGGAGGGCGCGCTCGCCTCCCCCGACAAGGTCAGCCGGTTGCAGCAGGTCTTCGCCGAGGAAGGCGGCGCCCAGTGCGGGGCCTGCACCCCGGGGATGATCGTCACCATCCACGCGTTGCTCGAGCGGCATCCACAGCCCACACGGGCCGAGGTGCGCGAATACGTCTCCGGCACCTTGTGCCGCTGCACGGGATACGAGCGGATCTTCCGCGCCATCGAAGTGCTCACCGGCCAGCGACCGGCCGAGGGGGTTTCGGAGGCCCCGACCTCCGAGGGCAGGCTCGAATGAGCATGGCCTATCGCCCGCAGACCCTGGCCGAAGCGCAGGCCGCACTCGCCAACGGCGCGGTGAAGGTGGCGGGGGCCACCGACCTCATGGTCGTCGATCACGCAACCGGCCGCGAACATGCTTCCGTGCTGGACGTGCTCGGAATCCGCGAGCTGCAGGGGATTCAGCTCGACGAAGGTGGCCTCAACATCGGAGCGGCCTGCACCTTCACCCAGATCCGGCAGTCGCCCCTCGTCGCCGAAAACGCCCGCCTCCTCGCCGCCGCCGCCGCCACCATCGGTGCGGCACAGATCCAGAACCGGGCCACCCTCGGCGGCAACATCGCGAACGCCTCTCCCGCCGGCGACTCGCTGCCGGCGCTGCTCGCCCTGGGCGCGCTCATCGTGATCTCGAGCCCCACCAACTTGCGGACGGTCCCTTACAACGCCTTCCACACCGGCTACCGGAAGACCGTGCTCGGGCCCGACGAGCTGATCGAGCGCGTGCTCATCCCTCTCCCCTCGCCTTCGGTGCAGGTGTTCCGCAAGGTCGGATCGCGGGCGGCCCAGGCCATCAGCAAGGTGGTGGTCGGTTTCGCTTCTGATCTCCCGGCTCCTCACACCCTCAAGAATGTGCGTCTGGCCATGGGCAGCGTCGCTGAGGTGCCCATAAGGTTGCATGCCGTCGAGGCGTTGATCGAGGACGAGCCGCTCACCTCCGATCTCGCCGAACGCGCGGGCGAACTCGTGCGCAGCAGCATCTCCCCCATCGATGACGTCCGTTCCACCGCGGACTACCGCCGCCACGTCGCCGGGCAAGTGGTCCGCCGACTCCTGCTCGACCTTTTGGAGACCCCTTGAGTATGAAGTCGGTCAAACGCACCCTTTCTCCCGCGACCACCAAGGGTCTGCTTCGTCCGCTGGCACGGGCCTGGAAAAAGTACGTTCAGACTTTCCCCGGCGATTCCGAAGACCGCCAGCCTGTTCACTCGGTCTACGGCGGCGCTCATCTGTTCAAGTCCGATACCGCGAAGAAGTTCAGTGACCTTTCACTGAAAGCGTTGCGGGAGAGTGCGCCTGGGCCCGCCGTCCTGGCGTCCGCGTTGCATCTCGACCCGCGCCTCGCCGACACCGTCTACAACCGTGTCGTCCATAAGCTCGAGACAGAAGCGGTCGAAGACTTCCGGCTCGACTTCGAGGACGGCTACGGCAATCGCCCGGACGCCGAGGAAGACGCGCACGCCGCGAGCGCCGCTCTCGAGGTGGCCGAAGGGTATGACGCGAAGACCCTGCCGCCCTTCATTGGGATAAGGATCAAGCCGCTCACCGCCGAACTCGCGGCCCGCAGCCTGCGCACCACCGACATCTTTCTAAGCACGCTCCTCGCGCGCACCAGGAACCGGCTTCCCGACGGCTTCGTGGTGACGCTGCCCAAGATCGTGGCGCCCGAGCAGGTGGCGATCACCGCCAAGGCCCTTGGCGCCATCGAGAAGGCCCATCGCCTGAAGCCGGGAACGCTGCGGATGGAGTTGATGGTCGAGACCACGCAAT
>JAGNNV010000299.1:2240-4399 GCA_017990495.1 Vicinamibacteria bacterium | reverse complement strand
GCAAGGGTCTCGAGGACATCCGCCGCGGCCAGTTCGAGGGTCTCTCCGCCAAGCTCAAGGATCCGCTGTGGCAGCCCGACTTCGGTCCGAGCGAGCCGCATCCCTCGTTCGGCGCGGTGGTGGTGGGCGCGCGCATGCCGCTGATCGCATTCAACGTGAATCTCGCCACCGACGACGTCGAGGTGGCCAAGAAGATCGCCAAGGGCATCCGCCACAGCACCGGCGGCTACCGCTTCGTGAAAGCCATGGGCCTCATCGTTGACATCAACGGGAAGAAGGTCGCCCAGGTGTCAATGAACATGACTGACTTCACCAAGACCCCGCTTCACCGCGTGGTCGAGACCATCCGGAACGAAGCCGCGCGTCACGGCGTGGCCATCGCGGGTTCGGAGATTGTGGGTCTCGTGCCCACGCAGGCCCTGCTCGACGCGGCTGAGCACTACCTCCAACTCACCGGCTTCTCGTCGAGTCAGGTGCTGGAGACGAAACTCCGGACGGAGTAGTCCGCGGCGCCTCGTCACGCGCTGGCTTCACGGAGCTTCAAGGGACCTGGGGATCGGTTCCATCCTTCCGCCACTCGATGGAAGGCACGCTGCTCGCGGCCGACCAGGGCCTTTACAAGGCGAAGGAAAATGGCCGCGGCCGGGGCATCGCGACAGACCTCGAATCGGGATATCGGTAGAACTCCTCGGGGACTCGAAGGTCTCGCTTTGAGCTCTCGGCAGTCTGGCTCGATCCGAATGCACGAACTGCCCGAAGCCTCGAAGCACCGATGGGACCACCCGGTCGTCGGTATGTTCGCCTCGATTGCCGTCACAATAATCCTCGCGGCCCTGGGTTCGTTCCTGCTCCTCAAGGGTGACAGCACAGGTCGCCGACATCTTGTGCCCGAATTCCTCCGGCTTCCGGGCCTCCTGCTCCTCCTCTTCAGCGGCGTCGCGGGGGCGGCGATCGCGGCGGTGTTTCGAGCAAGCGTGGCCCGCCGAGGTTGGCCGCGAGCGGCGAAGGGTGCGCTTTGGACGAGCGTCATTGTCGGCGCCTTGAACCTCGCTATTGTCGCGCTTGTTTTCGCTCTGAGGTTCCGGCAGCTGTCCATTCCCCAGCCGTAGACAGACACGTAGCCGGTGCTGGGGGGCCGCGAGCGACTATTCGCTCACACTCACGCGCCAGCTTCCACCGCCGCCTTCTTCCAAGCTGATCGACACCGGCAGGAACTCCCGAATCACCGCGAGGTTCGTCCGCAGGTGCTCAGTGGGCGCGCTGGTCCGGAACGAACCACCACCCGCGAGCGCCAACATCAACGCCCACTGATCCGCGAGGTGCGGGCCAACCGGGACATCGGCGGCAAGGTACTCGTGCGCCTCGCGAAGGGCGCGCTGCGCCACTTCCTCGGCGCGCACCTGCTTCTCGCCGAAGCTTGTGAACATCTCGGTGACTTCGTCGGTGACGGATTCGATCCAGAGAACGTTCCCCGGCCCGGGTGACTTCACTTCTCGAACCTCGGAGTCATCGCGACCCAGACCCAGCGCGGTCTGCACGGTCCGAAGTTCGCGATGCGCGATCGCCGCAGGAAGATTCGAGACAACCGACACCGCGCGGGTGCGACGGATCGGCCCGCGGGTCAGCAGGTCGAACGGGACCATGGGCCCCGGCTCGATGACAAGACGAATCCGACCTCCACCCGCCGGGTAGAAGCCATGCGCTTCCAGATGAGCCTGAACACGCGGGCCCAGCCGATTCACCAGAGGCAGGAAGCACGCGGCCAGATAGTCGGCCGTCGGCGCCATTGAGTTGTGAGTGCCCCCTTCGACAGAAATCTCCGAAGGCCCGCTCGCGCGCAGAAGCGGCGGTAGAACAGTTTGCAGAACAAGCGATGTGCTCCCCGCCGTCCCAATGCTGAACGAGTAGCGGCCGGGCTTCACTGCGCCCGGCGTGAACTCAAGCGTCAACGACCCAAGCGCAGCGCCCGTGGCGACGCCACCTGACACGGCAACCGCCGCCTCGACACAAACGAGGTGCTGCCGCAACAGTCCCGGCTTCTTGCGGCCCGCCCGGATCCGCTCGATCCGAAACGGCTGTCCGGTGACCGCCGCCAGGGCGAGGGAGGTGCGGAGAATCTGCCCGCCTCCCTCGCCCAGCGAACCATCAATAATTCGCAT
>JAGNNV010000299.1:0-2140 GCA_017990495.1 Vicinamibacteria bacterium | reverse complement strand
CCGGCTTCTTGCGGCCCGCCCGGATCCGCTCGATCCGAAACGGCTGTCCGGTGACCGCCGCCAGGGCGAGGGAGGTGCGGAGAATCTGCCCGCCTCCCTCGCCCAGCGAACCATCAATAATTCGCATAGTTTTTTCCGAGTTGGGGGGCCGCAAAGTGCTCAGCCCCCCAAACCCCCGCGCTCCGGCCGAAGTGAATTCGGCCTTCGCTAGAGCCCTTTCGTTATCCCTTGACACAGACCACCTGGCGGAGCGTATGGACGATCTCCACGAGGTCCTTCTGGGCTTCCATCACGGCGTCGATGGACTTGTACGCGGCCGGCGTTTCGTCGATGACGTCCTTGTCCTTACGGCACTCCACACCTTCGGTCGCCTTCACGTGGTCCGCAACGCTGAAACGACGCTTCGCCTCCGTGCGCGAGAACGACCGGCCCGCTCCATGCGAACAGCTCATGAAGCTCTCCGGGTTTCCCTTGCCCCGCACGACGTACGAACGCGCCCCCATGCTGCCGGGGATGAGGCCCAGGTCACCCGCTCCGGCGCGCACCGCGCCCTTGCGAGTCACGAAGACTTCGTTGCCGAAATGCATCTCACGAGCCACGTAGTTGTGATGACAGTTCACGACCTCGCCGGTGATCTCGAAAGGACGAACGCCAGGCGTCGACCGCGCCGCCTGCACCACCGCCTCCATCATGAGCTGACGATTGGTGCGGGCATAGTCCTGGGCCCAGCCCACCGCTTCGACATAGTCGTCGAAGTTGCGGGTGCCCTCGTTCAAGTACGCGAGGTCCCGATCCGGCAGGTCGATTCCCGCCTGGCGCATTTCCTCACGAGCCTTCTCGATGAAGTAGGTGCCGATGCGGTTACCGATCCCGCGCGACCCGCTGTGAAGCAGGAACCACACGTTCTCGTTTTCGTCGAGGCAAACCTCGATGAAGTGATTTCCCGTTCCGAGCGTGCCCAGATGAGCCTGGGGCGGCGCGTTACGGGTGACCTTCGGATGCTTCGAAGCGATGGACCGATAGCCGGGTTCCAACTCGGCCCAGCGAGACGCGATGCGCGCCGGGGCATCGGCCCAGGCACCTCGATCGTTCGCCTGTCCCTTGTTCGTCCGGCCATGCGGCACCGCACGCTCGATGGAATCACGAAGAGGACGCAGGTTGTCGGGAAGGTCGGACGCGACCAGAGTCGTCCGCACCGCCGCCATTCCGCAGCCGATGTCCACACCCACCGCGGCAGGAACAATCGCGCCCTTGGTGGGAATCACGCTTCCGATCGTCGCCCCCATGCCCCAATGGACGTCGGGCATGGCCGCGATCCAACGGTAGATGAACGGAAGGGCGGCGGTGTTACGGAGCTGCTTCTCGGCTCCCTCATCGAAGGGAACACCCTTCACCCACGCTTTGATCCCCGCCGCCTTCTGCGCGCCTTCGGTCTGAAGTTCGATGTAGTTGGTTTCGTTCATTGTCTTTTCTCTGGCGGTTGACTCAGCACAGCGTGTGCCAGCGGCGCGTCAAGTCGCGCCAGCAGCATAAGTCCTATATTTCAAGACCCTTGAGCCAAAGAAGCCGCCGGAAGCCCGCCAGTCATTACGAGACTATTGAATCTGCCTTATCCTGTGGGATATGGCTCGACCGACGGTCGTTATCGGCATCTTCGGCAATGTCATGGACTCCGCCGACGGCCCGAAGCGCTGGGAGCGTTGGCGGCCTTCGCTCTCGCTCTGCCAGCACGACGACCTGCTCGTCTCGCGCTTCGATCTCCTTCACGACGCCAAATCGATCAAAGGCGTCCAGGCCCTCGAGCGCGACATCCGAAGCGTCTCGCCGCAGACGAAGGTAGTGACGCACCAAATCGAGTTCGGCGACGCCTGGGGTTTCGAAAACGTCTTCGAAACGCTCCACAAGTTCGCCACGAGCTACCCCTTCGACCCGGAGCGCGAGGACTACCTCGTGCACATCACCACGGGAACGCACGTCGCCCAGATCTGCCTGTTCCTTCTCACGGAGTCACGCCACTTCCCCGCCCGCCTCCTCCAGACCTCGCCACCGCCACGAGGTGGAGGCGACCGCACGGCGCGCTACGACATCATCGACCTCGACCTCTCCCGCTACGACCGCATCGCGGCCCGCTTCGACGAGG
>JAGNNV010000298.1 GCA_017990495.1 Vicinamibacteria bacterium | reverse complement strand
CCAGAACGGCCTCGGCGGTGGAACTGGGCACGGGCCAGCGCTCCAGCGTGGGAAAGAGGTGTCGACGGGGATCCACGCTGAGCAGAACCAACCCCACGGGCTCGACTCCGCCGATGGGCGCGCGCAGGTCGAGGTGAGGACGTCCGGTCGCGTCGAGATCGATGGCGCTCAGGGTGACCACCTCTCCGGGCCGCGCCGGCTCGATCGCGACGGGGCCGACGGGCGCCTGGTCGGGGATCGAAAGTCGCAGACGCCCCTGGGCGTCGAAGACCTCGGCGGATTCATAGCGGTCGCGACCGCGGATGGGATCAAGCCAGTTGGTCACGCGTTGGCGGGCCGCTCGGTCGCCCGGAGTGGCCAGGAAGGCGCGGATATCTTCGGAGATCTGGGCGGTGGAGGAGAGGAAGCGGCCCTCGGCGAGGCGCTCCTCGCGCCATTGCTCCAGTTCGCGGGCCTTGAGGGTGGCCACGGAATCGAGTTCGCGCCAAACCGACGCGCGGGCCTGGGCCAGTTCCGTTCGGGTGTACAGGATGGCGGTGGTCACGATGAGGATGGCAAGACCCAGGGTGAGCGCGCCGAGGCGGAGGGCGAAGGGGCGTTCGGCCTCGAGTCCGGTTGTCTCCCGGTCGAGGCCGATGTGGGTGCGGATCATTTCGAGCGTTGCTTGATCCAGCAGTAGAGACAGGCTGAGGAAGACCATCGTGCTCGCGGTCAGAAGGGCCATGGGCACCCGCCCCCCTCCGTAGTCGAGCGGCGCGCCTGCCGCGTATCCAGCGAGCACGATCAGGGCGATGAGCAGAGTGGCGATACCGCACAACACGGCGATCCATCGTTTCCAGGCTTCAGGGCGCCGCGCCGAAAGCACGGCAGCTCCCACGAGGAGGAACGAAGCGGCGGTCAGCGGCGACATGCGTCCCATGGGGAAGGCGAACCCGGAGACTTCGGCGGGGAAGAGAATGGCGCGCCACGGGGCCGAGGCGCCGAGCAATGGGGTCAGCAGTTCGACCGCGGCGATCCCGACGGAGAACACCCCAACCGCGGTTTCCGCGCGCTGCGCGTCCTTGCTTTGGGGGCGGAGGCCTCGCGCGAAGATGACCAGGCCGAGGAGGAGGAACACTGTGGCCGTGACCGGGGCCATCGGGATGTAGTTGGGGCCACGGGTGAGAATCTGCCAGTTGCCGGTGATCCACAACGCGAGAGCGCTGGCTCCAACGGCGGCGGTGAGCAAAGGGGCGAGCAGGCCAAGCCGGGCCAGACGCCTGGTCACAACGGGACTCCGGAAGTGTCGCCGCCCATGAGTGAACTGATCATAGGCCCGAGTCGCTTCCAACAGACCATGAGTCATTCGGCTCAGCCTCTTCCGTGCCTTTAAACTCCCCGGCTCATGAAATTCACGAAGACCCTGACGCCCTTTGCCGCTCTGCTTGGCCTCGCTCTTTTCCTTCCCGCCTGCGGGTCGACCTCTCCTTCGGACTCAGGGAGCGGAAATCTGGAAATCGCCGACATCACAGTTGGAACCGGAGCCACCGCGGTGGCCGGCGACTTTCTGACCGTTCACTACACGGGGTCGCTGACCAACGGCTCGGTGTTCGAGACCTCCGTAGGTCGCGCGCCCTACAGCTTCCGACTGGGAGCGGGCACCGTTATCGCGGGCTGGGACCAGGGTATTGTCGGAATGCGGGTTGGCGGCAAGCGCCGCCTGACCATCCCGCCGAGCCTCGCTTACGGCGCCCAGGGAAGCGGCCAGATTCCGGGGAACGCGACCATCCGGTTCGACGTGGAACTGCTGTCCATCGCCGGTAAGTGATCGGCGCCCGCGCGCCGATCTCACATAAGCGGCGGGTCCCGTGCACGACCTGATCGTATGGATCCAGGACGTCGCCATCCCGAAGATGGGGTGGTTCGGCATGTTCCTGGTCGCGGTGGCCGACTCGTCGTTCGTGTCCCTTCCGGAGGTTTCGGATCTCCTGATCGTGACCGGCGCGGCCAAGGAACCGGGCATCGCCTGGGAGTTCGTCCTCGCCACCGCCATGGGTTCGGTGATCGGCTGCCTTCTCCTTTATGAGGTGGGTCGCCGGGGTGGGGAGAAACTCGCCACCCGCTTCGTCTCGCCCCAGAAACTGCTTAAGGCCGAGATGCTGCTGGCCCGTTACGGCGCTTTCGCCATCGCCATTCCCGCGTTGTCCCCACCTCCCATGCCCTTCAAGGGCTTCGTTCTCGCCGCGGGGATCTTCGCCATGCCCCGCGCCCAGTTCGCGGCCACCGTCTTTTTCGCCCGCGGCTTGCGTTACGTGGTGTGGGCGATCCTGGGTGCCACCTACGGGGACGAGGCGATCGGTTGGGTGAAGAACCTCGACGTCTGGGTGAAGAACAATCTGCCCCTCGTGCTCCTTTTCATCGCCGTGTTCGTGGTGGGATTTGTGGCCTGGTGGCGGTCCCACCATCACGAGTTGCCTGAACCCGAGGCGCCCGAAGCCGGGTCGGGCGGGCCGGTGGGGCCCGAGCCTCGTCCCTGAGGCCCTTTTGGGTAACCGACCAGCCAGCACATAATGACGTCGTATGTTCTGTCCGGAGCGTTCCGCTTCGGCGGGTCTTGATACCTAGAGGTGATGGCATGAGCCGTTCAGTCCGCGCGACCGTCGCAAGCCTGGCTTTGATCGCGGTTTCCGCGGGGCTCGGAGGAATGTTCGGCGGCAAGGCCGAGGCCGCCGCCGACAGCGGAGCCGTGCACCTCAAGCGCTACTCCGAGATTCTCGCCGCCATCGAGTCGCAGTACGCCGAGGAGGTCGACGCGGCCAAACCGGTCGCCTCGTCGATCCGCGAGATGCTGCGCACGCTCGACCCGCACTCGAATTTCTTCGAGATCAAGGAGTTCTCCACCCTGCAGGAGCGGCAGAAGGGCTCCTACTTCGGCCTGGGCATCACCATTGTCTCCATCGAGGGCCGCATCACCGTGGTTTCTCCGTTCGAAGGATCGCCCGCGCATCGGCTGGGCATCCGCGCCGGCGACATCATCGTGGGCATCGAGGCCGAGGACGCCCGCGGCATGGACATCGACGCCGTGGTGAAGCGCCTGCGTGGTCCCAAAGGTTCGCAGATCTCCATCCGGCTCGAGCGCGAGGGTTACGCCCAGCCGCTGCAGTTCACGGTGGTGCGCGACGAGATTCCCCTTCACTCGGTGCCCTATGCGTTCATGGTGTCGAAGGACGTGGGCTACATCCGGCTGGTTGATTTCAACGAGACCACGGCCTGCCGTCCCACGGAACCCGCACCCTGCGAACGTGATCTCGAGCGCGCCCTGCGCACCCTCAAGGAGCAGGGAGCCACTTCGTACGTGCTCGATGTGCGTGACAACCCCGGCGGTCTGCTCGACATGGCCTTCGCGGTGTCGAACCTTTTCCTCAAGAAGGGGCAGATGGTGGTCTATACCAAGGGCCGCTACAAGCGCGACGAGTCGAGCTACATCACCGAAACCGATTCGCCCTGGTCCAACGTGCCCCTGGTGGTGATGACGTCGCGGCACTCCGCTTCGGCGTCAGAAATCGTGGCCGGCGCCATTCAGGACCACGACCGCGGTCTGATCGTGGGCGAGCGGACGTTCGGCAAGGGCCTGGTGCAGACCATCTGGCCGCTGCGCAGCGTGCGCGGCTACGCCCTCAGTCTCACCACCGCGCGCTACTACACGCCTTCCGGCCGCTCGATCCAGCGCGAGTACGGCGGCGACACCGCGCTCGAGGACTATCAGGCGCCCAAAGAACGCAGCGCCTGCGAGGCCGAGGGTTCGGATCCACGCCTCACCGACGCCGGCCGCCGCGTGTTCGGTGGCGACGGCATCGCCCCCGATACGTGCATCGAGCCGGTCAAGGCGGGTTCGGTGGTGGCAAGCCTCCAGTCGCGCCAGGCCTTCGTGAACTTCGCCCGCCGGTTCGAGTCGGCGGAAGTCGCGTCGAAGACCGCGGTTGAAGGCGCAGGCTCGCGGGCGAGCGTCGGCAACGACAAGGTGCGTCCGATCGGCCCCGACTTCAAGGTCACCGACGCGATCGTGAACGAGTTCCTGGACTATCTGAAGGCGGAGAAGATCGCCGTGGACGCGCGCGAGTTCGACGCGAACCGCGCCGAGGTCGAAGCGGAGATCCTGCAGGAAACCCTGCGTCAGGTCTTCGGCGAGGGCGTCGCCCGAAAGCGCCTGGTCGCGCAAGACCGCCAACTGCAGAAAGCCATCGAGTCGATGCCCCTGGCCCGCCTGCTCCAGACCGACCCCCAGCGCTACATCAGCGAAACCACGACCCGCCGCGTAGCACGTAGGTAACCACCCCGGCGGCATCGCGGTCGCAACCGGCGCAACCCGGCGCATCGGGGTGCATCGCGGTCGCAGACGGACTACTCGCGCTCCTAAGCGGCTTCCGCCTAAGTCCAATC
>JAGNNV010000297.1 GCA_017990495.1 Vicinamibacteria bacterium | reverse complement strand
TCGCCGGACTCCTTCTCACGACCGAGGCCGTTGTGGCCGAGATCCCCGAGAAGAAGTCCGCCATGCCCGCGGGCGGCCCTGGCGGCCCCGGCGGCATGGGCATGGATGATTATTGATTAGGGCCCCCCGTCATTTCGGGGGTTTCGTAAAGGCTGGGGCCCGCAAGGGCCCCGGTCTCATTCGTCTCCACAGTACGCATTTATCGATTCAGACTTAATCAAGGCCTGCTACGTACAATCATTGAGCCCGGTTTTCTTGAACCGGGTGGGCGGACGATCCCCCGACAGCTCGCAGCAGATACCTAAAGAAAGACCTATAAGACGATGACCTCCAGATCCCGGGCAGTGGCGACGTTCTTCGCCGTGGCAATGGCCACGACGCTTCTCGCTGCGTTCTTTCAGTCCCAGGTCCGACGTCCCCTCACCGCGGAGGCCCGCGCCATCGAGGCTGCGGCTTCGACGCCCATTCCGAACTCGGGCGCGCCCCTCACCCTCGACACTTTCCGGAACATCGTCAAGTCCAAGAACGCCGGCGTGGTGAACATCACCACCTCCCAAAAGCCCAAGGCGCGCACGCGCGGCGGCCGCGCCCTGCCCTTCCCCTTCTTCCAGGACGAGGATCCCCTCGGTCCCGGCCAGCAAAACCAGCGCGCGGGCGGTTCCGGTTTCGTGATCGACGCCGACGGCACCATCCTGACGAACCGCCATGTGGTCGATGAAGCCGACCAGATCAGCGTCACCCTCGTCTCGGGCAAGCGCTACGACGCCAAGGTTCTCGGCAAAGACGCCCGCACCGACGTCGCGGTGATCAAGATCGAACCCAAGGAACCCCTCACCGTCCTCGAACTCGGCGACTCCGAAGCCGCGGAAGTGGGTGAGTGGGTGATGGCCATCGGCAGCCCGTTCGGCTTCGGCAACAGCCTCAGCGTGGGTGTCGTTTCCGGTAAAGGCCGCAACCTGACCCTTGGTCAGCAGGGCACCGGCGTCGACATGATCCAGACGGACGCCGCCATCAATCCCGGCAACTCGGGTGGTCCGCTGATGAACACGCGCGGCCAGGTCATCGGCATCAACACTCTCATCATCACCCAGGGCCTCGCCCAGAATGCTGGAGTCGGCTTCTCGGTGCCCATCAACGTGGCCAAGAGCATCCTGCCCCAGCTGAAGACCACGGGCAAGGTCACCCGCGGGTGGTTGGGTGTGCAGATCCAAAGCGCTTCCGAAGATCTCGCCCTCACCTTCAAGCGTGATTCCGCCCAGGGCGTGATCGTCACCGACGTCACCAAGGGCTCTCCCGCGGAGAAGGCGGGCGTTCAGCTCGAGGACTACATCTATGAAGTCGATGGCCGCCTGGTCAAAGACAACTCGGCCCTCACGAACTACATCTCCAGCCTCTCACCGGGGACCACAGTCACGCTCAAACTGATCCGTTCCGGGGCCGAGAAGTCAGTGAAGATCACCCTCGGCACGTTCCCGGAGAACACCGCGTCGACCACCGGCGGCGAAGACGAGGAGGGCGACGGCGAGGCCGACGAGCAGGCCGCCGCCAACCTCGGCCTCGAGATCCAGACGCTTACGTCAACCCTGCGTGAGCGCATCGACCTTCCCGAGAGCGTGCGCGGTGTGATCGTCCGCTCGGTGGAAGCCGGCGGCGCCGCCGAACTGGCCGGCCTGGCCCGCGGCGACGTGATCATCATGGTCTCCGGCGAAGAAGTGACGTCGGTGAAGGAATTCAACTCGGCCGTTCGCCGGGCGGCTTCGGCCAGGGTGGCGCGCCTTCGCGTCCGCCGCGGCGATACCGTCCTGGTGGTGGCCCTGCGTCTCGATCGCTGACGTAGAGGGCGGCTCACGTGCCGCCCTGCCGTAAGGGCGCCCATTGTGGGCGCCCTGTCGTAAAGCGTGCCGGCGGCCCTTGTGGTCGCCCTCTAAGAAGGGAGATTCCGCAAAATGTCCGACCCGATAGAAAACCAGCCCCCTGATTTCGAATCCGGAGGCTTCTCTCAGTCGTCCCTTTCGGAACTCCCCTCCGAGATCGCCATCCTCCCGCTGCGGGACACCGTGCTCTTCCCCGAGGCGGTGCTGCCCCTCGCCGTCGCGCGCGACGCCTCCGTCACGCTTGTGAACGACGCCGTTCGCCAACAGCGCACCATCGGCGTGCTCACCCAGAAGGAGGCGGCGGTCGACGATCCGGTCGAAGCCGACCTCTTCTCCATCGGCACGCTGACCCACATCCACAAGATGTTCAAGTTCCCGGACGGCACGTTGCGCCTGGTCGTGCAGGGCGTGGGCCGCTTCAAGGTTCTCGAGATCACCCAGTACCGGCCCTACATCAAGGCCCGCATCGAAGTGCTCAAGGACACTGACAGCGCCGAGAAGTCGCTGGAAGTGAAGGCCCTGTCCCAGGCTGCGCTTTCGATGTTCCAGAAAGCCGTCGACCTCACTCCGAACCTGCCTGACGAACTGAAGAACATGGCGGCTCGCACCACCAACCCGAGCCACCTCGCCGATTTCATCGCTTCGTCACTGCCGTCGCTCACCAGCGCCCAGCGCCAGGAGCTGCTCGAGGTGCTCTCCGTGCACGAGCGTCTGGAGCGCGTGAATCGCCTGCTCGCCAAAGACCTCGAAGTGCTCGAGGTGGGTTCGAAGATCCAGAACCAGGTGAAGACCGAGCTGCAGAAGAACCAGCGCGAGTACTACCTGCGCGAGCAGATGAAGGCCATTCAGAAGGAACTCGGCGACGGCGACGATCAGCAGCGCGAGATCTCGGAGCTTCGCGAGAAGATCGAGAAGGCCGAGATGACCGAGGAAGCGAAGAAGGAGGCGGTCCGCGAACTCGATCGCCTCACCCGCATGCCTCAGGCCGCGGCTGAATACACGGTCACCCGCACGTACATCGACTGGCTGGTGAGCCTGCCCTGGAACAAGCGCACCGAGGTGGAACTCGACATCCAGAAGGCCAAGGATGTCCTTGACGCCGATCACTACGGCCTCGAGAAGATCAAAGACCGCATCCTTGAGTATCTCGCAGTCAAGAAGATGAAGCCCGACGTCAAGGGCCCCATCCTCTGCTTCGTTGGCCCTCCCGGTGTGGGTAAGACCTCGCTCGGCAAGTCGATCGCCGCGGCCATGGGACGCAAGTTCCACCGCATGTCCTTCGGCGGCATGCGCGACGAGGCCGAGATCCGCGGACATCGCCGCACCTACATCGGCGCTCTCCCGGGCCAGATCATCCAGGGCCTGCGCCGCTGCGAAAGCAAGAACCCCGTCTTCATGCTCGACGAGGTCGACAAGCTCGGCCACGACTTCCGCGGCGACCCCGCGGCCGCCCTGCTCGAAGTGCTCGATCCGGAGCAGAACAACAGTTTCAAGGATCACTACCTTGATGTCGCGTTCGATCTCTCCGAGATCGTCTTCATCACCACCGCGAACGTGCTGGACACCATCCCGCCCGCTCTCCGCGACCGCATGGAAGTCATCCGCCTCGCCGGTTACACCGAGGAGGAGAAGCACCAGATCGTCCGCCGGCACATCATCCCGAAACAGCTCGAAAACCACGGGGTGAACGCGGAGCAGATTGCCTTCGGCGACGACTCGATCACCAAGCTGATCCGCGAATACACGCGGGAAGCGGGGCTGCGCAACGTCGAGCGTGAAACCGCGAGCATCATCCGCAAGGTGGCGAGGAAGCGCGCGGAAGGCACCACGGAAATCATCGCCATCACTCCGGAGAAGGTCGAAGAGTTCCTCGGAGCGCCCTACTTCGAGAGGGGTGAGATCGAGGAAAGAGCCCTCATTCCAGGCGTCGCCCTGGGTCTGGCGTGGACGCCTTCTGGTGGTGACGTGCTCTTCATCGAAGCCTCACAGATGTGGGGTGAGAAGGGCCTCACCATCACCGGTCAGTTGGGTGACGTCATGAAGGAGAGTGCCACGGCCGCCATGAGCTGGGTGCGTTCCAACGCGCGTCGTCTCGGTATCGAAGATTCGTTCTTCGAGCGGGTTGACATCCACCTGCATGTGCCCGATGGCGCCGTCCCCAAGGACGGTCCGTCGGCGGGCATAGCACTCGTGACCGCGATTGTGTCGCTGCTGCTCGGCCGTCCGGTGAGGCGCGGTCTGGCCATGACCGGCGAGATCACACTCTCCGGCCGGATCCTGCCTGTGGGCGGAATCAAGGAGAAGGTCCTCGCTGCGCATCGTCTGGGCATGAAGGAAATCCTCCTGCCCAAGCGGAACGAGAAGCAGGTCAAGGAAGAGCTGCCCGAGAATGTGCGGAAGGACCTCACCTTCCATCTCGTCGGCTCAATCGAAGACGCCCTCCAGATCACCATCGGCGCGCGCGAAGCCATCGACAAGCCCATCGTCCCGATCACGTTCCTGCCCCACGCGGCGAACTAGCCAAGTCCCAGCCCGGCTGTCCCCCCAC
>JAGNNV010000065.1:2189-16718 GCA_017990495.1 Vicinamibacteria bacterium | reverse complement strand
ATCCGGCGTCGCTGTATCGGTGTATGTTTGTCGCCGATGAGTGAGACGACCGCGCCGTCCGGTCCGGGGGTGTCCGTTCACGCCCTCCTTCCCATCATGGCGCTGTCCGCTGGGCTGATCGCCTGCGGAGGCGGCGCAACGGCTACATCCGCCCCCACACAGGCCGCTGGAACTCCGACGCCCGCGGCCACCCTCGTCCCGATGAGCAGCAGCTTCCTCGACCTGGGACTGGTGCTGAACCCAACCGACTTCGGCCGACCCAGCGGGTCCATCATTGGTGATCCCACGGGTGTGCTGCTGGCCGACGGGCGGATCCGGCTATTCATCTATGTCGAGGCGCAAGGGGTGTCGAGCGCCATCTCCACCGACGCCACAGGCACGGCCTTCCGGGTCGAGGGCCGTTGCACCTTGATTCCCGATACCGGCACGAACACCATGGGCATCGGATGGGGCGAGCCGCGGGTGGTGCCGATTGCCTCGGGCCTGCGCATGTTCTATCTGCAGGACGGCGGCATCGCCTCGGCCACGAGCAGCGATCACATCATCTGGCGACAGGAGCCGGGGCTGCGCATCACGGCCGCCCAGGCGGGGGTACAGGCCACCACCACGGGCAGCGTGGTGGCGCTGGCGCGTGGCGGCTACCGCATGTATTTCAGCGCGCTGCGCCACAATCCGACCGACCCGGCCACCCCGATGAAAAGCGCCACCAGCTCCGATCAGATCACCTGGACGATGGACGCGGGTGTGCGTGTCGGGCCGGGCGCGCCGTTTCTGGATCAGAACGCGACCGATCCTTTCGCCATCGGCAATCCGGACGGCACCGTGACCGCGTGGTACTTCGTGCAGCCGGCTTCGGGCAGTACGTTCCAGGGCGCGGCCGGGCTCTACGCTGCCACCTCAACCGATGGGCTGGAGTTCCGGAACTCGGCCCTCACCGGGATACCCGGGGGCAACCCGAACGTGATCGTGCGATCGGACGGCGTGCGCATGATGTACCTCAGTTCCACCGATCCGGCCCTCGGGCCGGGCATCCGCGCGGTGCAGATGCGATAGACCGCCCGGAGCGGAAAGCCCGTGCGTGCTACATTCGCCGTCCCTTGTTGACCAGCTGGTTCAGGCTCGCACCGCGCGTCCGTCTCCTCGGAGTCCTTCTCGCCGCGTTGTCTCTGGGGTGCCCTTCGAAGGCCCCGCCCAAGGGTCCGCAGTCGCTGCTTCTGGCTCGGCCCGACGGCGCGCGTTCAAAGGTCGACGTGATCGAGATTGGCGATGAATCCCGCGAAGCTTTGCTCGCCACCCAGGAGTGGATGCTGGCTTTCCCCGGCAAGGCCATCCTCACCTTCGGCGTCGGCACGAGGTGGGACGGCGAGGGCGATATCCCCGGCTGGGGTCGTTTCGTGGTCGCTCTCGACGGCAAGGAGATCGCGCGGGAGACCGTGAATCCGCGGGTGGCCCACGGCTGGAAGGATGTCACTCTGCGCCTCGATACGCCGCCGCGTGAGGGCCGGCTGTCCATCTCTTTGCGCTACACCGACAAGGACGGCGTCGATCTGCCCCGGCCCGCCGAGTTCACCCTCGCGGTGTCCGAACCCACACTCCACGATCAGGCGGCCTACGGCAGGAATCGCGGTGTGATCCTCATCTCGGTCGACACACTGCGTCGCGACCACGTGGGGGCTTACGGATACCCCAAGCCCACCACCCCCACACTCGACGGCCTGGCCAAGGGCGGTGTCCTCGCCGACGACGCGGTGAGCGTCAGTTCCTGGACTCTGCCCGCGCATCTGTCCATGTTGACCTCGGTCCTGCCTGGAACCCATGGCGGCGTCGATTCGGCCCAAGGCTTCAATCGTTCGGTGCCATCGGTGGCCGCGATGCTCAAGGCTCAGGGTTACGCCACCCACGCCGTCACTTCACACCTTTATGTGTCGAAGACCTACGGCGTCGACGAGGGCTTCGATTCGATGAACTTCCGCCAGGATCGTCCGGCCGCGAATGTGGCGAACCACGCCATGGACCTGATCGATCGCTTTGGCGACCGGCCGTTCTTCATCTTTCTTCACTTCTACGATCCGCACTGGCACTACGCGCCGCCCCCCGAGGTTCTGAAGTTCTTCGAGTCGTCTTACGCGGGCAAGCTCACCGGCAATCTGAAGGACTTCCAGAACCTTCGCCCCGAGCAGGTGAGCCAGGCCGACCTTGATCACCTCCGGGCGCTCTACGACGGCGAGATTCGTTACACGGACAATGAGATCGGCCGTCTGATCACACACCTCAAGGAGCGCGATGTCTGGCGCAACACGATGATGGTGGTGACGTCCGATCACGGTGAGGAGTTCCTCGAGCACGGATCGTGGGAGCACCAGAAGACGCTCTACGAAGAGGTGGTGCGGATCCCCCTGATCGTGGCCGGGCCCGGAGTCATCGCGCGGCGCGAGAGCAAGCCCGTGAATCTGCTCGACATCGCTCCCACCATTCTGGATTTTCTGAAACTGAACGCGGCGCCCACCATGCGAGGCGTGTCGCTGCTCCAGCCCTTGTCCGATCATCGCGAGATGTATGGCGAGACCGACCAGACCCTCGACGGCTCGCGTCTCTCGTTCCTGCGCGGGGGTGCTTCGTCATGGAAGGCCATCCTGCGCTCGGATCCCGCCAAGACCTCGATCCGCGCCTCGGAGTGGTTCGACCTCGCGGTGGATCCGGGCGAGAAGGTGAACCGTCCGCCGGCGGAGTCTTTGCGAGCGTCCATCGAGACGCGCACCCGCGACGCCGCGCTCAAGTCTCGCTCAGCGGCGGCGAGCGCTCCGGTCGAACTCTCGGCCGAGCAGAAAGAGAAGCTGCGCGCTCTCGGCTACATCGGCCGGTGAGGCGGACGAGGACCCCTAAAGCACCACCGAGCGGGCCGTGAGCATGGGCTCGGCGAGGACCCGGTCGCCCGTGACCTCGGTCCGCTCCATCAGTCCCGGGCTCTGCACCGCGTTGTAGAACAGCCGCCAGGCGTCGTCGGTCGCCACCGTGACTCCGGCCGCAGGGGCGGGTGCGCGGCCTCGGCGCACGCTCCAGCCGCCCTCTTCCCGCACCACCGAATAGGCGGCGCTGGTGGGACCCACCACGTCGAGGATCACCGCGGTTCCCGGGGGCGCTTCGAGTTTCGCGTAGGCCACCTTGAGCACGCGGACGGAAACCTCCAGCAGCGGCTCCATGAAGCGAGGAGCGAGCAGTCGCGGTTCGCCCACCGCGTCGCGAATCTGCATCTGGTGATGCCACTTCTCGGTGTACTCGCGGCCGACGTCCATCCAGTTGAGCGACTCCCGTTCGCCTGCCCAGCTCACGGCCCAGAGCGCGGGAGCGTTCATGGGCAGGCTCTCCATCTGGTCGGCGGTCCAGTGGCCCGCCACCTCCAGCAGGTCGACGAGCAGCCGCGGGCTGAGCCGGGCGCCGTAGGTCACGCCCTGCTGATTCAGACCGTTCACAAAGCGCGCGAGGTCTTGATCGGACTGGATGGGGAAGTCGATGGGAAGCGCGTGAGCGTCGCGGCCGGCGGCGATCCGGCGCAGGTCGCCATCGAGCAGATGCGCGGCCACGTCGCGGACTTTCCATTTCCCCGCGAGGGTGGGCCGGTCCCAGTCGGCGCGGTTCAGTGCCCGCAAGAGGCCGGTGAGCTCGGCGAGCAGGGGCCTGAAAAGCGGCGACGTATCGACGGGGGAGAGATCGGTGAGGCCTTCAGACGAACTCATGCTTCGTATTATCCAGGATCCTCGCGAGCGGGTATCATGCACGTCCTCAAACCGCGACGTGCGCGCCCGTAGCTCAATGGATAGAGCGTTGCCCTCCGAAGGCAAAGGCTACTGGTTCGAGCCCAGTCGGGCGCACCACGCGGACGGAGGCGCCTTTGGCCCTTTGAAGCGGCCGGGGGGGCTAAACTCGGAGCGATCCTGGAGCCACCCAAATGAACCTAAGCCGCCTCAGCCCTCTTGCCGTAAGCGTCCTGACCCTGTGGGGTTCTCTGGCCGCGGCGGAGGGCATCAAGCACCCCTTCTGCGGCACCTACCCAGGGATCGACCTCGCCCACCTTCTCAATGCGCGGGAAGCGCGGGAACGCGCTGGTCTTGCCGTGCGCGGCGCGAATGTGCGCGCCTCCTCCGTGGTCTCTCGAAACGGCGACGTGGCCATGCTGATCGATCAGGGCGACCTGCTGTTCAAGGCCAACGGCCTCGACCTGCAGGGCAAGGCGCTCGAGTTCGCCCCCGGGTACACGGTGTCGCGGGTGGACCGGCCCCTCAATCCGGAAGGCGCCCCCATCGCCCTTGGCGACGACGACTCACGCGAAGTGCCTCTGCCTTTCGCCTTTCCGTTCTTCGGGAAGAACTACGACAAGGCGTTCGTGAACTCCGACGGCAACCTCACCTTCGAGGCCGCCGACAACGCTTCCACCGCGCGCACCCTGGCGCGCCTGGTCGCCGGGCCGCCGCGGATCGCGCCCCTGCTCGCCGATCTCGATCCAAGCAAGGCCGGCCGTGTGACCACATCGTCGAGCGCCGCGAGCTTCACCGTGCGCTGGACCGATGTGCCCCAGTTCGACCTCGCCGATAAGAACACCTTCGACTTGACGTTGTTCCCGGACGGGCGCATCTCATTCTCCTACGACGCGGGCCTGACCCTCGGCCTCAGTGAGGGCGCCGTGGGCATCTCGGCCGGCGGTGGGGGCGAAGGACTCACCACCACCAACCTTTCCGACGTGGCCGGCCTCTCCTTCTCTCGCTCGGTGGGCGAGTCGTTTCGCTCCGAGTCCGGCATCGACCTCTCCGCGGTGGCGCGGGCCTTCTACACCCAGTTCGGCGACGATTATCAGCAGATGATCGTGTACACGAATCGCGGTTTCATCCCGCCCTCGCAGGGCGCTTTCGCCTACGAGTCCACCGTACGCAACAACATCTCCGGGATCGGCGGTTCGCTTTTCGACAATGGCGCCGAATACGGCTCGCCGCGAACGCTCGAGAGCGTGGTCATGATGGACCGCATCAACAAGTATTCCACCAACGCCACCGACCGCGTTTTGCGTGAGGAGACGACGCTGTCGGTGCTGGCCCATGAGGTCGGACATCGTTGGCTCGCCACCGCGAAGTTCAGCGATGGCGGGGTCGCGAGCAACGAGTTGCTGGGCCGTCAGCAGGCCCACTGGAGCTTCTACATGCATTCGTCCGGGTCTCACGATGAGGGCAACCAGATCGACGAGTTGGGCGCGGGCGTCTTCCGCACCGGCCCTACTTCGCAGCGCTACGGTCCTCTCGATCAGTACCTGATGGGCGTGCGGACGGCCGAGGAGGTGCCGCCCTTCTTCTTCATCCGCAGCCCCATCGCCGACGGCGCGCAAACCGCCGAACGCGCTCCCGAGTCGAACGTGGACATCAAAGGCATCAAGAAGGATGTCACCATCGCCGACGTGATCGCGGCCATGGGCCCGCGCTCGCCTGCGGCCGCGCCGAACGGGGCGCCCTGGCGCGTGGCCTTCCTCTACGTCACCGAAGGGGAGGCCGGCGACGCGGCCGCGCTCGCCACCATCGATCGCATCCGCTCCCAGTTCGAGGAGTTCTTCCAGCGTTCGACCGAGGGCCGCCTCTCGGTTGACACGCGGCTCAAGTAGCTTCTCCCTGATTTGAAACGCCGAGCCGTTCCACCGGACGGTCGCGGTTTCGCCCCCGGGGTCGAGGCCTTGGGAACGGTCTTCATCCTCGGCAAGGGCGGGTCGGGCAAGAGCGTCATTTCGGAGGGCCTGGCCGCGCTCTCCGCGAATCGAGGCCTGAAGACGCTGCTCGTGCGCATCGGCGAATCGCTCAAAGCTCCCGAGGCGAAGACTCTGGCCCCCGGCCCGTCGCGGCACGGTTTCCATGTGTTCGATCTCGACGCTCGAGTGGCCATGGATGAGTACGTGCAGCACGTGGTGAAACTGCGGCCCCTGGTCGAGCGCATCACCCGAAGCGAGGTGTACCGCAAGTTCTTCGCCGCGGCACCCGGCTTGCCCGAGCTGGTGTTGCTCGGTCGCATCCGTCATCTTGCCCTCGAGCGCGAGCGGCACGGCGGGATGCGATACGAGACCATCATCGTCGACTGTCCCTCGTCCGGCCACGGTTTGCTGATGCTGGAGACGCCGTATGCGGCCCTGCGCGCCATGCCGGTGGGGCCTTTTGCGCGGCTCGCCTCCGACATCATCGAATGGCTCAAAACCGCGGTGCGGATTGGCCTGGTGGCGATACCCGAGGAGATGGCGGTGGTCGAAGCCATCGAGTTCAAAGAAGATTTGCTCGAGCGCACCGCGCTCTCGCCGGCCGTCGCCTTCCTCAATCGCATGCGACAGGAATCCCTTTCCACCGCGGCGCATCGCGCCCTTGTCGAGGTGGAGGCCGAGCCCGGTTCGGAGGATGGCCTCCTGCTGGAGGCCGCCCTTCGCGTGCAGAGGCGGACACGTCTGGAGGCGTTCCATCAACGGCGCCTGGCCAAGGGCCTTGGGCTCCCGCCCGTGTTGATCGCCGAACTTCCGAATGTCCGACCCGCCACCGTGGCCCTCGCCCTTGAAGGCATCGAGGCGTGAAGCGATGAAGGGCCATCTCGCCATCTCGAACGCCCTTGCCGGGAAGCTGGTGATCGTCTGCGGGCCGGGCGGGGTGGGGAAGACCACGATCTCGGCCGCTCTCGCGCTGGCCGCCGCGGGCCGGGGGCGCAAGACGCTCGTCTGCACCATCGACCCCTCGAAGCGACTGCGCACAAGCCTTGGTCTTGCCCGACTCACCGGAACGCCGCAGAAGGTGAAGGGCCGGCTCCACGCCATGCGTCTTGATCCCAAGCAGACGTTTGACGCCCTGGTCCGCCGCCATGCCGCGACCCCGGAGGCGCGGGAGAGGGTCCTTGAAAACCGCTTCTACCAGCAGATCTCACGGCATCTGGCGGGGACGCACGAGGTGATGGCCATGGAGGCGCTGATGGGCGTGGCCACGGACTTCGATCTGATCGTGCTCGACACCCCTCCCGCGTCCTCCGCCCTTGCCTTCCTCGATGCCCCGAGGCGCGTGCTCGACTTTGTCGACGGGCGGGTTCTGCGCTACTTCCTGAAGCCCTACTTCGTGGCCGGGCGTCTCGCCATCGAACCCAGGACGGTGGTGGGGCGCACCTTCCTGCGCATCCTCGACTCGGCTATCGGCCTGCAGTTCCTCCGTGAACTCTCGGAGTTCTTCCTGGCCTTCGAGGGCCTGTTCGATTCGTTCCGCCACACCGCCACCGCCATGGAGGCTCTGCTCAAGGACGAGGGTACGTCCTTCATTCTGGTGACCACGCCCGCCTCGTCGCGGGTAACCGAGGGCGCGCTTTTCGCGGACGCTCTTCGCGTCCGCAGCCTCCGCGCCGCGGCCATCGTGGCTAATCGCGTGCATCGCTGGGCCATCAAGGGTGCTTTGGGCATCCCGGCGTCCATGGGCGAAGGGCCAAGCCTGCTCTCGCCCGAAGTGCGGGCGGAGTTGCAGGCGCTGTCTGCGCGCGAGCAGGCGCGAGCCGGATCGGATTCCCGGCATCTGCGGCAAATGGCCACGAAGAGCGGCCTGTCCGCGGTGGCCGTGCCCGAACTCGAGACCGATGTCCACGACCTGCGCTCCCTGGGCGCCGTCGCCTCATGGCTTTACCCGGACCCTGTCGCCTCATGAGGATCATTCTGTTCTCGGGCAAGGGCGGGGTTGGAAAAACCACGCTGGCGGCAGCCACCGCGGTACGCGCCGCTTCTCTCGGCCACCGCACTCTGGTGATGTCGACGGACGCCGCGCATTCTCTGGGCGATTCGCTGGCCATGCGTATCGGACCCGAGCCCACGCCGGTGGTTCCCAATCTCGACGCGATGGAGATCGACGTTCACCATGAACTCGAACGAGAGTTCGGCCCCATCCGGAGCTTCCTGACTCGGTTCTTCAAGGGGCAGGGTCTCGACGAAGTGGTGGCCGACGAGATGGCGGTGCTCCCCGGTATGGAGGAGTTGTTCTCGCTGCTGCGCGTGGCTGAACTCGCCCAGGCGGGGCACTACGACCTGCTTCTCGTCGACTGCGCTCCCACCGGAGAGACGCTGCGGATGCTGGCCGCGCCCGACGTCCTGCGCTTCTACTTCCGCAAGGTCTTCCCGGTGCAGCGCCTGCTGGCGCGCACCGTGCGGCCCATCGCGCCGATGGTGACGTCTCTGCCGGTGCCCGAGGACGACGTGTTCGTGGCGGTGAAACGTCTCTACGAGAGGATCGAGCGGCTCGATCCTCTTCTGCGCGATCCCAACATCACCTCGATCCGCATTGTCCTGGCGCTCGAGAAGATGGTGATCGCCGAGTCCGAGCGCCTCTTCACCTACCTCGGGCTCTACGGCTATTCCGTCGACGCCGTGATCGCGAACCGCGTTCTGCCCACCTCATTCAAGGGCGCGTATTTCGAGCGCCTGGGTCGGTCGCAGGCCGTGCACATGAAGCGGGTGCGCGAAGGCTTCTCGTCGATGCCGGTGCTCGAATCACCTCTGCGCGACGAGGAAGTAATGGGTGCCCCCCTTCTGGGCACGCTCTCGGACGAGGTGTATGGCAAGCGTGATCCGCTTTCCGTATTCCACACCTCGCGTCCACCCAAGGTCGAGCGCCATGGCGAGGGCTACTCGTTCTCGTTCGATCTCCCCTTCGCGAGCAGCGATCGTCTCACCGCCTACGCTACGGGCGACGAGTTATCCGTCACCATCGACAACTGGCGGCGTAACATCATTCTGCCCCGGTCTTTGGCCGGTCGGGAAGTCAAGGAGGCGCGCCTGCGGTCAGGGCGTCTCCGTGTTCTGTTCGGAGGAAGGTAGATGGCGAAGGTCGATGGCGGTTCGAACGCGCGCAGCCTGAAGGCCTGCTGCCTGGTCTCCGAGATGCTCGAGGAGATGGGCCTTGATTCGAAGAAGGCCCGGGAGATCAGGCGACAGACCCTGCTCGGCCTGATGACCTTCTGCCAGTGGCAGCTGGCCCGGATGGAAGAGGAGCCGGTGGCCGAGGCCCCGCCTCGCAAGGCCCGGGGCAAACGGGTGAAGGTGGTCTGAAAACACGAAGGGCGTCCCCCTTCGGGGAGGCTTCGCGCTGGCCAAAGGCCAGGCTGCGCGCCCCCGACGGGGCGCCCGTTTTGCGAATCCGGTGCGAGCCTCTACTTTTTGACGGGGGCCTTCGCGGCCGGGGTCTTTCCCTTCGGGCCCGGGGCGGCGACGATCGGGGTGGCTTCGACGACGTTCGGGACCTGGCCGAGTTCGTCTTCGACGCCCACGAACACGTCGTAGATGCGGACGCCGAGCTCGCGGTCGTCGGTGGGCGACATGCCCAGGTTCTTCGGGATGATGGTCTGATCCATGGCGAAGCGGAGTTCGACGGTGTCCTCGTCGCCGAGGTCCTCGGCCTTGAAGCGGATCTTCTTCTCGACCAGCTCACCGTTCTCGAACTTGTGGGTGAAGCCGGCCCGGCCCTGCGCGGTGAGGTTCAGCGTGGGCGCGCCGGTGGGGTAGTTCTTCGGTGAGTACGGAGCGTCGAACTGCAGGTAGACCACCACAGGCTTCTTGGGGTTCTTGAAGGAGAGAACCGCTTCCTTCTTGGTCCACGTGGTTTCCACCATGGGATTCGGACCGGGCTCGGGGTTGTGCCAGCCTTCCTTGTAGTAGACGCGCACGTTCTCGACCTGGGCCAGGAGCTGCATCTTCGCGGCCACGTACTCCCGCAGCCCGAAGTCTTCACCCTTCAAAGGGATGCGCTCGCCGCGGCCGTCGGGATAAAGACCCATCGTTACGGTCGCGTCACCGATGTAGGTGACCACGGGGACGAAAACCGTGCGGGTGTAGGTGTAGGTTTTGTTGGGTTCCCACTGCGACGGAGGGGTGGGGATGGCGTGGTCGTCGGTGAAGAGGAGGACCTTGCCCTGGTCGATGAAGTGAACGAGCGCGCGGTAGTCGCCGTCGATCTTCTTGAATCCCGGACCCGTGGTCCAGGTGTAGGTGGCCTCGATGGCGCTGTCCAGCGGCGCGCTCATGCGGTTCGCCTTGAAGGACGCGGTGATGTCGTTCGCGGGCACGGCTCCCCGGCGGTTGCAGCCGAGCACCAGGAGAAGGGGGGTGATGATCAGTAGGGCGCGGTAACTCCGCATGTGGACATGCCTCCAGAAGACTTCGATGTAAGTAAGTTCGGTATCGCGCTTTCGGGTCCGTCTGGACCCCTGGCGATTTGCAGGAAGGAAGCCGAACCTCGTTCCCAGCCTCGATAAAGCGGCGTGGACAACTGACCTGAAAACGTGATTCTAGTGGGCCGCTCCAAGGGGTGTCAACGCAAGCGGTTCGGCGCGGCGTTCGACGTCACTTGCGCTTCGGATCGAACACGGCGAGCCAGGCCGCGATCTGTTCGGCCGTTTCGGGGCGACCGGGTTTTTCCGTCGGCCCCTGCAGCGGAGCCTTGCGTTCGAGGCGTCGGGCGAACTCGTGGGCTTTGAGCACCACCGCGCCGCGGTGACGCGCCTTGTCACCGAGCGACTTGTCGGAGGTGACCACGGTGAAGTCCCGCGGAGCCTTCGCATCCGCGAGAAAGCGGAGGATCAGATCGTCCGCTGCTCGTCCCTCCCCGAAAAGGACGCGGGTGCGGTGGCCCGAGCGTTGCGCCTGGGTTCCCGCGGGAGCGGGCCCGTCGAACACGATGGTGGCCTGGGCGCCGTGAGAGCGGCAGAACTCGCCCACCATAAGGGCGCAGGCCTCCCGGTCGGCGAGACCGCCGCTTCGAAGGCCCAGGGCATGGGCCAGGTTGTTTCCATCCACCAGATATGGCATTCAACAGCGCGTCGGCGATGCTACTATCCCCAGTCAGGGAGTAATCAGATTGACGAGGCCGCACCCACAATGAGCTTTGCCGACAAAGGCGCCGTAGCCGACATCGAACCCGCTTTCTTCATTGGCTACCTCCACCGCCTCAAGGCCACCGGAACCCTGAAGTTCGAAGAGGCCCCCATCCAGCGGGCCATCTATTTCCGGGAGGGGCGCGTTCTCTTCTCTTCGTCCAACGCCCCCGAAGATCAACTCGGCGCCATTCTCATCGCCGGCGGAAAGATTTCTCAGGAGCAGTTCGACGGACTGCTCGCCGGCCTCGAACCCAAGCAGTCGATCGCGGCCGCGCTGGCCCAGGGCGGCCACGTGTCGCAACGCGATATCGGCGATGCGGCGCGACGCAAGGTGGAGCAGATCGTCGGCTCGTGCTGCGTGCAGACGAGCGGGCGTTACGAGTTCGAGGATGGAGTGCTGCCGAAGGGCGCGCTCGACCTGAAGCTGACCACGGAGAAGGTCCTGGTTTCGGGATTCGACGTGCTCGAGCCCTCCGGATATCTGAACCGGATCCTGAAAAGTCCCATGGCGGTGCTGGCCCAAACCGAGGTCATTCCCACCGAGCCCGACCTCGTCCGTCTCCGCGAAGCCCTCGACGGCACGTCCAGCCTGGCCGACATCGCCGCGTCGGTCGGCCTTTCGCTTCCCGCCACCGAGGTCCGCGCCGCGGTGCTGGTGGTGCTGGGCGCCGCGTCGGTCGTGACATCGCAGATCGAGGAGATGTCCCTTCCCGATACCGGCGAAGACCTGGCCTTGCCCCAGATGGACCTCTCGGAGGAGAGCGCCGCTTTCGACGCCGGCAGCGCTTCTTTCGAGGAGACCTCGCCGGACCTTGGGTCGGCGGGGGCCGACAGCGATTCGACCCTGGTCATGGGTGGATCCGGCGAAGCGCCCTACGCGCCTCCGGAAGCGCCCGTCGAATCATCGAGCGGTTCGAGCGACGCTACGATGGTGGTGGGCTCGGGTCTCGACCTGCTGCCCCCTCCGCCTCCCCGTACCCCGCGGACGCAGCCGCCCGGGGCCGCAAGGGCCGGCGCCGGGAAGCGCGAGAAGGCCACCACCGGCGACTTGAACGCGGTGAAGGAGCTCATCAACGCTGCGCCCGTGCGGCCCGCCTCATCGACTAATCCACCCAAGCGCTGGGAACCCCAGCTCTCATCGGCGGGACGCAGCGGCCGCGCGGATGCCGGCCTGATGGGCTTCTTGCGCCGGCCCATCGTCCGCCAGGTGGCGGGAGGTGTTCTCCTCGTCGGCGCGCTGGTTTTCGGATGGACGGCCTACAACGCGAGCCAGACGCCTCGGCACGTGGTCGCGCCGGTCCCGTCGGCTACGCCTGTTGCGGCGGCGCCCGCCTCTGTGTCGCCCTCCCCGTTCGCCCCGCCGTCGGCTGCCCAGACCTCGCCCGCCGGCGCCACTCCAGGCCCTGCGGTCGTCGGGCCGACGGCAACCCCGCCTCCGGTCGCAGCCCCTTCAACGTCGCCCACGCCCGTTCCGAAGGCCACTCCCAAACCTCCGGTCACTCCCACTCCCACTCCGGTGCCCGCGGCAACCACGGCGCCCACGGTCCGCCCCGCCCCAGCGCCCGCGGCAGCGGCTTCGACCAGCCTTGCGCCCGCTCCAGGAGCGGCCTACGAAGCGCTCAAGGCCGGCCGCCTCGCCGAGGCCGCGGCGAGCTTTGACGAACTCGCGCGCTCGCGCCGGGCGGAGTTCTCGATCCAGTTGTTCGTGGCCTGCGCAGCGCAATCCGTGGAGAAGGCCGTCCTGAACGACCCGTCGCCCGAACTGTTCATTTTGCCCACGAGCGTGGGGGGCAAGGTCTGTCATCGCGTGATGCGCGGTTTCTACAAGACGAATGCCGCCGCGGCGGCCGCGGTATCGAGCGTCCCTTCGTACTACGGGGCTGAGGGCGCCAAGCCCCGGGCCATCGCTCTCAAGGCCGTCGTTCAGTAGGAGCCCCTTGAAGGCCGGCTGGATCGCCGCGGTTCTGGTCTCGTGCCTGGCCGCGGCGCAGGACGGCGCGCCGTCGCCCACGCCCACGACATCCCTCGATCCGTTGGTAGAGCGGGAGTTGAAGGCGGCCAGGAGTTATCTCGAAGGCTGGTTCGGCGCGCCCCTCGTCCTGCCGCCCGTCGAGGTCACTCCAGCGGGGAAGACGCCGGGCTCGGGCGACCTGCCCGGCCAGTATCACAACGGCGTCGTGCGGATTCTTCCCGCCACGGTGCAGCGCGAGGCCGAACTGCGCCGGGTGCTGCGTCATGAGTTGACCCACGCCGTGGTCGATCAGCGGACCCGCGGCAACTGCCCGCACTGGTTTCAAGAAGGGATGGCCCAGTTCCTTGACGGCACCGATGTGGTGGCCATCGAGAAGCGGCTGCGTCTCGATCCCAAGGCCCTCATCCCGCTCTTCCGCATTGAGGGTCCGTTCGTGGATCACGAGCCCTCGGCGCGGGAGCAGGCCTACCGTCAGAGCGCCTCGGCGGTGTCGTTTCTGATCTCGCGCATCCGGAGGAGCGGGCTCCTGTTTCTCATTCAACGGCTGGGCGAGGGGCGTCCCTTCGACCGCGCGTTGCTTGAAACCGGGTTGTCGTATGCGGAGCTTCAGCAGGCCTGGGAGTCGTCGCTCCGGCTGCCCGGGAGTGTCCGTTGATCAGGGCCCGGAGCCGAAGGCGAGCCTAGAAGCCGGCCGAGCTGTACCAGTCGAAGGTGCGGGCCAGACCCGATTCGAAGTCGACCTGGGGACGGTACTTGAGCAACTTGCGGGCGGCTGAGGTGTCGGCCAGCGAATGGCGGATGTCGCCCGTGCGGGTGGGCTCGTAGCGGGCCTGGGCCTCGCGTCCGGAAAGCTGGATGAGTGTCGCCAGCAGCTGGTTCAAGGTGTGGGCCTTGGAGGTGGCGATGTTGACCGTCTGGCCCTTGAGGCCGGGCGCGTCGAGGGCGAGCAGGTTCGCGTGGACCACATTGGCGATGAAGGTGAAGTCGCGGCTCTGTTTGCCGTCGCCGTAGATCACCGGGGTTTCGCGCTTGAGCAGGGCCTTCGAGAAGCGGCTGATGACGCCGCTGTAGGCCGATGACGGATCCTGGCGCGGGCCGAAGACGTTGAAGTAGCGCATGGTGAGGGTCTGCATGCCGTACAACTCGGCGAAGATCCGCACGTAGGTTTCGCCCGCGAACTTGGCGGCGCCATAAGGCGAGAGGGGGTGGGCGCGGTGAGTTTCCTTCTTGAACTTCTCTTTGCTGTCGCCGTAGACCGACGAGGAGCCGGCGTACATGAAGCGTTCGACGCCGGCGTCGCGCGCCGCCACCAGCATGGCCATGGTGGCGGTGGCGTTCGCGTGGTGCGACCCGAAGGGCTCGGCCACGGAAAGGGCGACGGAGGGGACCGCGGCCTCGTGGTACACGACCTCGATGCCCTTCATGGCCTTCACCGCGGTCTTCAGGTCGGCGCAGTCGCCGGCCAGGATCTCGATGTCGTTTCGCACCGAGCGCAGGTTGTTTCTCTTGCCGGTGGAGAAGTTGTCGAGGACGCGCACCTTGTGCCCGCGCTCGAGAAGGGCCTCCACCAGATGGGACCCAATAAAACCGGCTCCACCGGTGACGAGGATTCGCTTCATCTGGAGATTCTAGCGCGACGCCCATCAACGCCC
>JAGNNV010000065.1:0-2089 GCA_017990495.1 Vicinamibacteria bacterium | reverse complement strand
GGCCTGTAAGCCGGATTCTGTCCGTCCCGCTTGCGCGGGATTGGACGATCATCCCTCTAAGTGCCGCGATTGCTCGCGGCCTCATGCAACCAACCCGGGGGCCTGAGCGATGGGCCATCGCCTCGTATCGCCCCCCTATTTGGTCTTGCTCCGTGTGGGGTTTTCCCTGTCCCGCGAATGTCGCCACCGCGGCGGTGCGCTCTTACCGCACCTTTTCACCCTTACCCCGGAAACCTTGCGGTCTTCGTGGCGGTATCTCTTTCTGTGGCACTGTCCCTGAGGTCGCCCCCGCTGGTCGTTAACCAGCACACAGCCCTTGCGATCATTCAAGACCGCCGTGGAGTCCGGACTTTCCTCTCCGACGATGCGTCGTTCGAAGCGATCGTCCAGCCAACTCCGCCGAACGAGATGGACCCTATGCGCCCGGAGCCTTCGGCGTCAACCCGTCGACCTCTTCGCTGATGCCGTATTGCTCGAGCTTCTTGTAGAGATTCGAGCGCGGGGTATCGATGGCCTGGGCGGTGGCGGAGATGTTCCAGCCGTTCTCGCGCAGCCGGGCCACGATGAATGCGCGCTCCGAACCTTCCTTGAACTCGCGAAGCGAGCCCTGGGGCAGCGGGATGCTGCCGGTGTCCGGGGCCGTGGAACCGGAGGACGCCGCTGCGGGGGGGGCGGCGAGAACAGGTGTCGGGTTCACGGAAGCGGGCTTCGCATGCGGGATGCCATCGAGGTGCTCGGGCCGCAGGGTTTCATCGTCGACCAGGATCATGAGCCGGTCGACCACGTTCTTGAGCTCACGCACGTTCCCCCGCCAATCGCGTTCCTTCAGGGCGGCCGAGAACTCCGGCGACATGCGCTTCACGGCAACGCCGTGCTGAGCGGCCGCACGCGCCACGAAGTGGGCGGCGATGGCGGGGATGTCCTCGACGCGCTGGCGCAGCGGCGGCACATCGATATCGATCACGGAGAGGCGGAAGAAGAGATCCTCGCGGAACGAGCCCGATTCGATGGCCTGTTCGAGATTCTTGTTGGTGGCCGCGATCACCCGCACGTCGACCTTGATCATCTTCTGCGATCCGATGCGTTCGACCTCACCCTCCTGCAGGACGCGGAGCACCTTGGCCTGGGCCCGCGCGCTCATGTCGCCGATTTCGTCGAGGAAGATCGTGCCCTTGTGAGCCATCTCGAACTTGCCGATCTGTCGCTCGGTGGCCCCCGTGAACGAGCCCTTCTCGTGGCCGAACAGTTCGCTCTCGATCAGCTCCTCGGGGATAGCGGCGCAGTTGACGGAAACGTAGGGCTCGTCGGCGCGGGCGGAGAGGCGATGCACCTCGCGGGCCACCAGTTCCTTGCCCACTCCGCTTTCGCCGCGGATGAGCACGGTGGCGTTTGTCGGAGCGGCTTTGCGGATCCGCGCGAACACCTGCTGGATGGCGACACTGCTGCCCACCAGATCGCTCGGGCCGTTCGTCTCGAGGCGCAGGCGACGGTTCTCGATGACCAGGCGGCGCTTCTCGAGGGCATTGCGCGCGGCCACGAGCAGCTTTTCGGTCTCGGGCGGCTTCTCCAGAAAGTCGAACGCGCCCAGGCGTGTGGCTTCGACCGCGGTCTTCACCGTGCCGTGGCCCGAGAGCATGATGACCGGCACATCCTTCGCCCGTTCGCGCATAAGGCGCAGCGTCTCGAGACCGTCGAGCCCGGCCATCTTGACGTCGAGGATCACGAGGTCAATCTCCGCGCGTTCGACCACCTGCACCGCTTCGGGTCCTGACGCGGCGGTTTCGCAGTCGAAGCCTTCGAACTCGAACATCATGGTGAGAGAGCGACGGATGGCGTCCTCGTCGTCGACGACGAGGATGCGGGGGCGGACGGGGGAGAGTTTCATGTCGGGGGATTTCAAGAAGACGGATTCTCGCCGAGAAGACTCATAAGCCCTGCTTCGTCGACGATCTTGATCCCGAGCGCGCGGGCTTTCTCGAGCTTCGAGCCCGCATCATCCCCGGCCACGATGTAGTCGGTCTTCGACGAGACCGATGAGGTGACTCGGCCGCCCCGGCCCTCGATGAGTTGCTTGGCCCGGTTGCGGTCC
>JAGNNV010000296.1 GCA_017990495.1 Vicinamibacteria bacterium | reverse complement strand
AGCGACGCCATGAGCGTGACCGAAGCCCTCAATCGGGGTGAGCGGGTTCTGGTTTTCCCCGAGGGCACGTTCACCCACGCGGACGGCGTGCGCCCGTTCCGTCTGGGGGCCTTCCGGTCGGCCGCCGACGCCGGGTGCCCCGTGATCCCTCTCGCACTCAAGGGAACGCGCAGGATGTTTCGTGACGGCCAGACCGTGCCGCGTGCGGCCGCGGTTTCCCTGTGGATCGGCAAGCCCATGATCCCGAGTGGTTCTTCCTTCCGTGATCTCGTGGCCCTGCGGGACAAAGCGCGCGAGATCGTGGGAGCGGAGTCGGGCGAAGTGATCCTCGAACTGGTATCGGCCGGATTGGAGCAACCCTGGTGACACCCCCCTCAATTCTCAGCGCGGCCGTGGTCGAGGAGGCACTCGGGGTGATCCGCCGGTTCCTGAGCCCCACCCGGCTGATCGCCTCACGCGACTCCTTCGGTCGCTCCATCCTTCTGAAGCTCGAGAACGAACAGCCCACCGGCTCCTTCAAGGTCCGCGGAGCGTTGTCGAATCTTCTGCGTCAGAACTCGACGCCCGCGGGTTTCGTGGCCGCATCCGCGGGGAACCACGGACTCGGGGTGGCGTGGGCAGCCTTGAGCAGCGAGCGACCCGAACGCGTGACCATCTTCGTGCCCGCGAGCGCGCCCGAAACCAAGATCGCCAAACTGCGACAGTTCCCCATCGACCTCCGCATCGTGGGCGGCACGTTCGACGACGCCGAACGCGCGGCCCGGGTGTTCGAGCGGGAGACGGGCGCCGGATTCATCCATGCTTACGATGATCCGTTGACCGCGGCCGGACAGGGCACCATGGCCATCGAGATCCACGAGGCCCAGGGAAGCGTGGGCACGCTGGTGGTGCCGGTGGGAGGCGGTGGCCTCATCAGCGGCAACGCCGCGTGGTTCAAAGAGAGGCACCCCGCGGTGAGGATCGTCGCGGTCCAGCCCGACGCCTCGCCCGCCCTCGCCGAATCGATCCGCCTCGGCCGCGCGCTTCTCGAGTTTCCCGCCGGCCCCACCCTGGCCGATGGTCTGTCCGGGGGCATCGGCCGCATTGTCTTCGAACATCGAGGGCTGATCGATCAGGTGGTGAATGTTGCGGAGGCGCACATTCTCGCCGCCATCCGATCGCTGCACCGTGACCACGGCGTTCGCGCCGAAGCCTCGGGCGCCATCACCCGGGCCGCGCTTGAACTCGATGAGAGCCGCGACTGGCCCGAGCCCATCGTCTGCGTGATCACGGGAGGCAACATCGACGCCTCGGTGTTCGAGAGGGTCATCGCCGCTCCTTGACGCTGCCTATAATCGACGACCCGCGATGACCGACGAACCAGCCCGTCCCGAAGTCGCGCGCGCGTCTCCCGTTCTGAGCAAGGGGATTATGGCCGCACTCGCCCTGGCCTTCCTGCTCCTGGGCCTGCGAACCATCGGGGCCTCCTCGCCCACCACCGACGAGCCAGGCCACTACCGTTACGGGCACCGGATCCTGCGCGGCGTGGCCGAACGCTGGGACGACAGCAAGATGCCGGTCTCGGCCCTGAACGCCCTGCCCTGCTACGTGTCCGAGAAACTCGGATCCGTGGTCCGCGACGCCGACGAGTTCGCCGGCCCTTGCGACTGGACCCTGGCCCGGGTTCCCACACTTCTCGGCGGACTCGCCCTCGGTCTTGCCATCGCCTCCTGGTCCCGTGCGCTCTTCGGCTGGCCGGGAGCCCTGGTGTCGTTCGGTCTTTTCGCCTTCGATCCCAACCTTCTGGCCCACTCCACCCTGGTCACGACCGACATCTTCGGCGCATTGTTCCTGCTCCTCTCCCTGCGCGCGTTCTCCCGGTGGCGCGTGGAGCCGGACGCCCGCCGCAGCGCCTTGCTGGGCCTCGCCCTCGGCGCGGCCTTCATCTCCAAGTACACCGCGGCGTACCTGCCCCTTATCTTCCTGGCCGCCGCGTGGTTCTCCCGGTCGGTCGTCGTCGGCATCACGGTTCCGAAGGGCCGACGGATCGGAGGGGCGGCGCTGGTCATCGCCCTCACCCTGGCGGTGATCAACGTGGGCTTCCTTTTCGATGACACGGGGGCATCGTTACGGGATCAACGCTTCGAAAGTCCTCAGTTCCGCGAACTGCGCAAACCGCCCGTTCTTTCCACCCTTCCCCTGCCCGTGCCACGGCCCTTCGTGGAGGGACTCGACCGCGTTTTCCACCGGGAACGTAACGGCGGCGGCTCGGGCAACATCTACTTCCTCGGCGAACTGCGCAGCCCGGGGAGTGAAGGTTTCCCCTCGTACTTCCTGGTGGTGGGCCTCTTGAAGTCGCCGCTGCCCACGGTGATCGCTCTGGCTCTGGCCGCGTTCCTCCTCCTGCGTCGACACGGGGAGCCGTGGCGGGTTGACGAAATCGTCCTCGTATCGACCGTCGTGATCTTCTCCCTCTACTTCAGCTTTCTCTTTCGGGCGCAGATCGGCCTCAGACACTATCTGGTGACCATCCCACCGATCCTGGTGCTGGCCGGCCGGCTGGGCCCGTTTCTCGCCCAATCGCGGTGGCGGACGGGGGTGGCCGCGGTGGCGCTGGCCCTGTCCGCTGCGTCGGTGGTTCGGCATGGGGACGACCCCCTCTCGTACTTCAACGAGCTCGTCGACCCGACGCAGACGTACAAGATCGCCGCGGACTCGAACCTCGAGTGGGGGCAATCGCGCGCCCGGGTCGAGGCCTACCTCGCCGCGCACCCCAACGTGCTTCGGGCTCCGGCGAAGCCCTTCCCGGGACGGATCCTGGTGAGTGCCAATCAGCTCACCGGTGTGGTCACGCGAAAACGCATGGAGTGGCTGCGCGACTCGGGGATTGAGCCTGTGGGGCACGTGGCCTTCACCCACTTCCTGTTCGACATCAGCCCATCCGTGGCGGAGCGCTTGCGACGGGAGCGCGGCGATCCTCCTCTCCCACCGCCCGAGCCCTGACCGAAATCCCCTCCTATACTTCCGAAATCAACGGTGGGGACGTCCTAAAGGTAGTGGGAGTGGGGAGTGAAGGAATAAATGCGAACCGTCTTCATCACCGGGGCCAATCGGGGCATCGGACTCGAATTCGTGAAGCAGTACGTGGCGGAGGGGGCGGATGTCCACGCGAGCTGCCGTCGCCCTGGAGGGGCTGCGGAACTGAAGGCTCTCGAGCGGGAGAACCGCGCTCGGCTTCACGTGCACGCTCTGGACGTCACCCGGACTGAGGCCATCCAGCGGCTGGCGGGGGCCCTCGCGGAGAAGCCCATCGACATCCTGATCAACAACGCCGGCGTCTTCGGGCCGAACGCGGACGTCGACAAGGACCAGCGGCAGTCGCTTGGCAACATCGATGAAGAGATCGTGGCCAAGATCATGCGCATCAACGCCATCGCCCCTCTGGTGGTCGCCCAGTCCTTCACCGAACACGTGGCCAAGAGCGCCGAGAAGAAGATGGTCGCCATCTCGAGTTCGATGGCGTCGATCGGCGAAGGATCGGGCGGTCACTACGCCTATCGCATGAGCAAGGCCGCCTTGAACATGGCGATGACCGTCCTCGGCCGCGACCTTCAACCCCGCGGCGTGAGCGTTCTCGTGTTCTCCCCCGGCTGGGTCCAGACCGAGATGGGCGGGGCCCACGCGCCCACGACCGTGGAACAGAGCGTGCGCGGACTTCGACAACTGATCGACGCGCCCTCCGCCCCGGGCATCGCCGATTTTCGGAACTTCGACGGGAGTCCGCTCCGCTGGTAGGGCCCGTGGCCGCCGCTCTGCTACCGCGCGCTGCGGCGCTGTCGGGTGAGAGCTTTTGACAATTCGCGGGTGAACGCCACTTCGGCGATGCCCGCCTCGACAAGAACACCCGCCACCTCGCGCGCGTAGTCGGTCAGGAACGCCGCGGTCGCTTTCGGCTTCTGGTGCATGATCGTTCGCTTATGCACCCGGCCGTCCTGCATCATGGTGCGAACGAGGTCGACCCGGCTCGGACTCCACAGGCGATATCCCTGGGCGTTGCGCGGCGGTTCCTGGATGCGTCCCGCGTAGAGCCAGTTGAGAACGGTCTGCTTGCTGACGCCCAGTTCGTGGGCGACCTCGAGTGTCGTCAAATACTTCATGCTGAATGATCGCCCTGGGCCGTGGCGATTCTGACGATGTGGAAATCGCGCGTCAACTTCACTCCCATGGCGCGTCTTCCGGCAGACGGAGGCGATCGATGGAGATGCCGTCTTTCAGATGCGAGGCGCAGATCTCCTCGAGGTCTTCTTCGCGGACCCCGCGATACCAGACATTCTCGGGATAGACCGCGGCGGTGACGCCCAGGCTGCAGTGTTTCAGACAGCCGGTGCGACTCACCAGAACGCGATCCTTGAGCCCCTTCTCCCGGATCAGGTCCTTCATCAGGCCGACGAACCGCTCCGAACCCTTCTCTCCGCACG
>JAGNNV010000295.1 GCA_017990495.1 Vicinamibacteria bacterium | reverse complement strand
TCGCCCTCCCCCACGGCGGTGGTGATCCCGACCGTGACGCCCACACCGGTGACTCCGGTCGACGAACCGCCTCTCGGGCCGGACGAACTCCGGATCCGCGCCAATCGCCAGGAGGGAGGCGAGGGCAAGCTGCGATACCAGGGCTTCGTCGACCTGCGTTTCGGCGCGCTGCGCATTCAGGCCGACGCACTCGACATGACCGAAACCGCCAAGGCCGAGGGTGGTTCCACGCAGAGCATCGAGGCGCGGGGCAACGTGGTGTTCATGAGCGGGGAGGAGCGCATCTCCGGCGAAACCCTCCGCCTCGACCTCGACACCGGCAAGGGCCTCTTCACCAAGGCGAGCGGTTATCTCCAGCCCGACATCCTCTTTGAGGCGGACAGTATCGAGCGAGTCGACGCCGACACCTACAGGCTGAAGGGCGCCACGTTCACCGCCTGCACCCAGCCCAATCCGCGCTGGCAGTTCAGGGCGAAAAGCGCCACCGTGGATATCGACAAGCGGATCAAGGCCACCATGGTCAATCTGCGGGTGAAGGGCGTGCCCACACCCCTGCTCATCCCCTACTTCCAGTTCCCTATCAACCGGGACCAGCGGTCGACCGGCCTGCTCATGCCTCGCTACGGCTCCAGCGACTTCAAGGGCCGCGAGGTCGGCCTCGGTTTCTTCTGGGCCATGGGGCGCAGCATGGACCAGACTTTGTACTACGACTGGTTCACCGAATACGGCATCGGCCTCGGACACGAGTTCCGCTACGTGCGGAACTCGGGCTCGCGCGGCACCTTCCGTTCCTATTTCACGCGACCCAAGGGAGGGGACACATTCGCCTACGACCTCGACTGGGCAGCTTCCCAAACTCTGCCCCACCGGTTCAAGGCCACACTCTCGGCGAACTTCTACTCGGACCTCACCTCGCGTCGGGATCTTCAGGATTCACTCGACTACTCATCCACCCGCACCAGGCGCGGGTCGGTCGGGCTGCAGGGGTCGCTCGGTCCGGCGTACATGCGCCTCGAAGCCGACACCAACGACGTCTTCTTCTTTGACGACTCGGTGCAGCGACGGCGGCACCTGCCCCAACTCCGGATCAGCCAGTCGCCCAAGAAGATCGGCAAATCCGGCATCGCGTTCGGTTATGAAGCGACCGCCGAACGACTGTCCCAGGGCAGCGGTGGCGCAGGCGAAACCGTGGTACTGCAGGAGTACTCGCGCATCGACATCGCCCCTGAACTCAGCCGTTCCCTCTCTCTCCCCTTCCTGCAGATAACCCCCAAGGCCCTGGTGCGCTACACGCGGTACGGCTCGTCGATCGACGAGCAGGGCGGCCTCGAAGGCCCGGCTCTCGACCGGCGCTTCTTCGAAGGGTCGGTCGACATGCGCGGCCCGCGCCTGTTCAAGATCTTCAGCCTGCCCGGGGACTTCTATTCGGACAAGTTCAAGCACACCTTCGAACCCGAGTTCCTCTACACCTACCGCTCGGCGGTGAAGTCGTTCAACTCCATACCGAGCTTCGACTACAACGACCAGTACCCCGGCACCAACCAGATTCTTTACGGCGTCACCAACCGGATCTACGCCAAGCGCATGGGCCCCACGGGCAAGCCGGTCACCCATGAAGTCCTCAACTGGCGCCTCTCTCAGACCTACTACTTCGACATCGGCCAGAATCAGGGCCAGTTCGACCCGAACTACAACTCGGCGATCTTCGCGCGCGGCCCGGGCGGCATTCCCTCGCACAAGTCGCCGATCCAGTCGAGCCTGTCCTTCCGGCCCACCTTGACCTCGTCCATCAACTACAGCACCGAGTACAACCCGAACTACAAGCAGTTCACGAGCCTTTCTGTTTCAGCCCGCATCAACCAGCCGCGGCTGGTTCTGCAGGCCGGATGGAGCCGGTGGGTGCAGCTCGCGGAAACCGAGGCCGCGCGTACCCCGCCCTTCGACACCCTGCGCGGAAGCGGAAAGTTCGTGTTGTGGCCGAACCGGTTGACCGTGGAGGGCTCGGCGACCTATGACGTGCTTCAGAAACTGATGCTGCAATCGACGGCCCGGCTCAAGTACTCGATCCAGTGCTGCGGCTTCGCAGTGGAACGGGTCAACTACAACACCCGCTACCGGACGGAGTCGAAGACCACGTTCCAGATCGAACTGGGCGGCATCGGGTCGATCGGCAACTTCCTGGGAGACAACTCCGCGGGCCAGAACAATGCCGGCCGGAAGTAAGCCCACAAGAGTTCTGGTCACCGGCGCCGCCGGCTTCGTGGCCTCGCACCTCGGCGAGATGTGCGGAAGACGCGACGACCTCGAGCTGATCGGACTGCAGCGGCCCACCAGCGTCACCCGTGTGCTGCCCGAGGGTTTCGTGGCCGGAGTCGAGGCCGATCTGCTCGATCAGGACGGCCTCAAGGCCGCGGTGGCCGAGGCGAAGCCCGACCAGATCATCCATCTCGCCGGACAAAGCAGCGTGCACGAGTCGTACCGCAACCCGGGCGGCACGCTGCTCGCGAATGTGCTGGGCACGCAGCATCTCCTCTTCGCGGCGGAAAAGGCCCAGGTTCGGCGCGTGTTGATCGTGGGCTCGGCCGATGAATACGGCGACATCCGGCCCGAAGATGTGCCCTTGCGCGAAGATCGCCCGCTCGCCCCCCTCTCGCCTTACGCGGTGAGCCGCGTGGCCCAGGGCGCCTTGTGCGCGGAGTTCGCGCGACGAAAGTCGGTGGAGATCGTGCGCACCCGCACCTTCCCCCACACCGGCAAGAGACGCGGCGCCGTTTTCGCGGAGAGTTCATTCGCCCGCCAGATCGCGGAGATCGAACTCGAGCGCGCGCCCGCCGTGATCCAGGTGGGCAATCTCGAAGCCATCCGCGACTTCTCCGACGTGCGCGAGGTGATCCAGTCGTACCTGCTCCTGCTGGAGCGGGGCGAAAGCGGCGCGGTCTATAACGTGTGCTCGGGTCGCGGCATCGCCATGCGCGACATCCTGAACACCCTCGTCTCCTTGTCCACGGTCAAGGTGGACATACACGTCGATCCCTCGCGGCTTCGTCCTTCGGACCTTCCGGTGTTGATCGGAGATCCCTCTCGCCTGCGCCAGGCCATCGGTTTCGCTCCCTCCGGAGATCTGACCGGCGCCCTTCAGGATCTGCTCGCCGACTGGCGGGCGGCGGTGGCCCTCGGCCGGAAGATGGAGGCCCGGCACTCGTGAAGGTCCTGCTGACCGGCGGAGCCGGCTTCTTAGGCAAGAACGTAGTGACCGCTCTGCTGCGCGCGGACCACGAAGTGACGCTGCTGGTGCGCGGGGGCCGTCGCCCGGGCCTGCCCGAATCGGTGAACGTGGTCGATGGCGACGTGCGCGACGCCGAAGTCTTCAAGTCGGCGAGCCAGGGATGCGACGCCATCATCCACACCGCGGCCATGGTGAAGATCTGGAGCCCGCGCCTGATGGACTTCGACGACATCAACGTGGGAGGACTCAAAAACGCCATCGCGGCCGCGCGCGCCCACGGCATCCGGCTGGTGTACACGTCGTCGTTCTTCGCCATCGGACCCACGGGGACCACGCCGGCGGACGAATCGCAGGAACACCCGGGCCACTACGGCAACGACTACGAGCGCACGAAGGCCATCGCCGACCGCGTGGCTCGTGAGTACGCCCGCGAAGGCGGCGACATCGTCATGCTCTATCCCGGCGTGATCTACGGCCCCGGCGAACTCACCGACGGCAACATCGTGGCGAAGATGCTGGCCGACCGGATGAACAACCGCCTCCCCGGCATCGTCGGCCCCGGCGATCGACTCTGGAGCTACGCGTTCGTGGACGACGTCGCCCAGGCCCATGCGACCGCGCTCGAAAAGGGTCGCGCGGGCGAGCGCTATCTCCTCGCCGGCGACAACGCCACCTTGAACCAGGTCTTCGCCGCCGCGTCGAAGCGGGCGGGCCGCGACCTCACCCCCCGCAAACTCCCCTTCGCCCTGTCCCGCGCCATCGGCCGGGCCATGTGGCTGTGGGCCGACATCACAGGAAAGATGCCCGACCTCACCCACCAGGCCGTCTCCATCTTCGAAAAACACTGGGCCTACCGAAGCGACAAAGCGGTGAGCGAACTCGCCTATCGGGTGCGACCGCTCGAGGAAGGCATCGGTTCCACGGTGGCCTGGTTGATCGCCGAAGGACACGCCTCATGAGCCGCAAGTCGAAACACGCGCCGCGAGAGAGACACGTACCGAAGGCCCCACCCCCGGTCCCGGCGGGCGAGTGGAACCGCAAGTTCGTCCACATCGCGGTAGGCGGGTTCGCCCTGGCCCTGCGTTTTCTCAACTGGTGGCAGGCGGCGCTCATGGCCATCGCGGCCTTCGTCTTCAACTGGCAGGTCCTGCCCCGCATCGGCGGCAAGTCGATGTGGCGCGAAGGCGAACTGGCGAAGGGCCGCGCGCGCGGGATCCTGATCTATCCGCTCTCGGTGCTGGGCCTGATCCTCATCTTCCACGACCG